>JACQQW010000250.1 GCA_016206745.1 Candidatus Omnitrophota bacterium
TCCTGCAGAAAGACTATGAATCGGGTGATAATAACATCGACGAGTATGAGGGGATGTATTCGGTCGCCGAAGAACGCTACATTACAGAAACCGAACATGCCGTCGGCCAGTTCCGAGATGTAAAAACCATCAAGGAAAAGAATTATTTTTTCCGGATGGGCAAGTACCAGCAAAAGCTCATCGATTATATCAATTCCAATCCGGGCTTTATCCAGCCCGAGCACCGCCGCAATGAAATGCTGGGGTTTCTCAAGCAGCCCCTGGGGGACCTGTGCATTTCCCGTCCCAAGGCCCGCATGGACTGGGGCATTGAAATCCCATTTGATAAAGAGTATGTGACCTATGTCTGGTTCGACGCGCTGATCAATTATATTTCCATTCCGGGGTATTTATCTGATGACGGCCGTTTTAATAAATGGTGGCCGGCGGACGCGCATTTGATCGGCAAAGATATTTTAACCACGCATTGCGTATACTGGACGGCCATGCTTTTTTCTTTGGGCCTGCCGCTGCCGAAAGTGATTTTCGCCCATGGCTGGTGGCTTATGGGCGATACGAAAATGAGTAAATCGTTAGGAAATATCATTAGCCCACTGGATTTAATTGAGCAATATGGTGTTGATGCAGTGAGGTATTATTTAATGCGGGATATGATCTTGGGAGAAGATACCAATTTTACAATTGATAATTTTATTAAACGTTATAACAGCGACCTTGCTAATGATTTCGGCAATCTTTTAAATCGTGTCAGCGGTTTAATTGGAAAATATTTTGATGGTAAAATTCCGAGACAACCTAATCAAGATGAAATAGATTTTACCGATGCCAAAGCGATTCAAGATTATGTCAGCAAGGACTATGTTAAGAGATTTATTTATGACAAGATAAATCAGTTTGAAGTGAACGGCACAATTATATACATAATGACCATTGTTGGCATGGCCAATAGGTATCTTGAGCACCAGGCTCCTTGGAAACTTGTTAAAACAGATCCAAAAGCTGCAGAAATGGTTCTTTATGTCGCAGCTGAAGCATTGCGGATTGCCGCAGTTTTATTACAGCCTGTTATGCCTATAAAGACACGTGAAGTGCTCGAAATTTTAGGTGCCGTCGGTTCAAATCCTACTTGGGGAGAATTAAAGGACGGGACTATACTGAGAAGCCATCCACCACTATTTCCAAGAATAGAGATCAAATAAAATGGCCATTGCAACCATCAAATGGGTCAGGGATTGCGCGCGCATCATTGACCAAACTAAACTGCCGAATAAACTTGAATACATCTGTTGCCGGGACGTGGACACCATGTGGCATGCCATCAAGCGCCTGTCCGTGCGCGGGGCGCCGGCCATTGGCGTGGCCGCCGCCTTTGGGGTCTTATCAGGTATACGCGCATTCAAGGGCCAGGACCGCGGGCGGTTTGTTAAGCTGGTTTATGACACCTGCGCGTATTTAGCCACATCCCGTCCCACGGCCGTGAATTTATTTAATATGCTGGCCCGCATGAAAGCGGTCATTGCCCGTCACCCTCAAGCCAATGTCGATCAATTAAATAAGGCCCTGCATCAGGAGGCGATGGATATATTTAAAGAAGACCAAAAGGTATGCCGCGCGATCGGGGACCATGGAGCGGCGCTGATTAAAAATGGCATGACCGCCTTGACGGTGTGTAATGCGGGGGCTTTAGCCACCGTCGATTATGGAACGGCCCTGGGAGTGTTTTACAGCGCCCAAAAAATGGGCAGGAAATTCAAAGTTTTTTCCTGCGAGACCCGGCCGCTTTTGCAGGGGGCGCGGCTGACCTGTTGGGAATTGATGCGCGCGAAGATTGATACGACCTTAATTTGCGACAATATGGCCGCGACGCTCATGCGACAGAAAAAGATCGGCATTATTTTTGCCGGGGCCGACCGCATCGCCGCCAATGGAGACGCCGCCAATAAAATCGGTACCTATATGCTGGCCGTTCTGGCCAAACACCACGGCGTGCCGTTTTACATTGTGGCGCCAAAATCCACTTTTGACTTAAACATTAAAAGCGGGGCGCAAATTCCTATTGAAGAGCGCAAGCCGGAGGAAATAACGCATTGGAATGGAATACCGGCCGCTCCCAGAGGCGTCAAGGTGTACAATCCCGCCTTTGACGTGACCCCCGCGCGGCTCATCCACGGTATCGTGACGGAATACGGCATCATCCGTGCGCCATATGTGCGGAACATCAAAAATATCATCAGCAGGCCTAAGGAAACCAGCCCAGGCGTAAAAGTTAAAGATTTGTAAACAGAACTGTGATATACTTATGATGTAAGGTGTTATTTTAATTTGGAATCGATTATGAGTTACAAAGACATTATCACCATTGATCCTGGACAGCGTAGCGGTAAGCCGTGCATCCGCGGAATGAGGATCACTGTTTATGATATCCTTGATTATTTAGCATCCGGAATGAGTGTTGAGGACATTCTCAAAGATTTTCCTTACTTGACCAATGAAGACATCCGTGCGGCCCTTGCCTATGCTGCTGATCGCGAAAAACATCAAATGATTGTTTACTCCAAGTGAAGTTCTTATTCGATCAAAATCTTTCTCCCTCCCTCATTAAGAAATTTGCCGACCTCTTCCCAGGATCAAAACATGTCATAGATGTTGGTCTAGACAGGGCTGATGATAATGCCGTCTGGGGCCATGCATTGAAACATGGATTTATCCTTGTATCCAAGGATTCAGATTTTAGTGATCGTGTTGAGCTGTCCGGCTATCCGCCTAAAATCATTTGGATAAGAAAAGAAAATTGCTCGACAAAGGCCATTGAATTAATTCTTAGAGAGAATTTCTTGAATATACAGCAATTTGAACAAGATCCTGATCGAGGCCTGCTTATTTTGTTTTAAATCCTTCCTATGAATATTTCCCATGTAGGCGAGTTTGGTTTGATTGAGGCGCTGAAAAAATACGCGCCGGTTTCAAAAAACGTCTTTAAGGGGATCGGCGACGATGCCGCGGTACTGCCTTTTAGCAAAGATAAATATTTGCTTTTTACAACGGACATGTTGGCTGAAGACGCGCATTTCACCCGGCGCATGAAGGCGGAAGCTATAGGCCATAAGGCCATGGCCTGCAGTATCAGCGACATCGCGGCCATGGGCGGATTGCCGACTTTTGCCGTTGTTTCTATTGGTTTACCTAAATTGACACCTGTAGATTTTGTGAGAAATATTTATAAAGGCATGGCACGGGTCTCCAAACAATTCAATGTCAATATTGTCGGTGGTGATACGGTCAAATCAGATAAAATAGTCATCAATGTGGCGTTGCTGGGGCAGGTGGAGAAAGAATATTTAGTCACCCGCAGCGGTGCCAAACCGAAGGACTGGATTTTTGTCAGCGGCCATTTGGGCGGGTCGCTGGCAAGCGGACGGCATTTGACATTTATTCCGCGCGTGGCTCAGGCGCGGTTCTTGGTCCAATATTTTAAACCCAATGCCATGATGGATATTTCCGATGGCCTGGCCGGGGACTTAAATCATATCTTACGCATGAGTAAAGTGGGGGCGAAGCTTTGGGAAGAAACAATCCCCAGGCATAAAGGCGCCACGCTCAAACAAGCCCTGAACGATGGAGAAGATTTTGAATTATTATTTACCTTGCCTGCCGCAAAAGCCCGGAGATTAATGCAATGGCAGGCGGGCCGTAAGGCCTTTTACTTTTATCCCATCGGTGAAATTACGGCCAATGCCGAACAAATAATCCCATCAAAGGGGCATGCCCATTTTTGATGCCCGCTCTTTAAAACTTTATTATACACGTGAATATAATTGTCTACTGTAAA
>JACQQW010000249.1 GCA_016206745.1 Candidatus Omnitrophota bacterium
GCTTTAATGATCGTGGCCGGTTTGGCAACGTCCAACTCTTCAATAAAAACCTGCCCGCCCCGTTTGCCGACTTCATCCAGAAGCGTCTGCTGTTTTTTAATGTCCCGCATGGTGGCATAAACAAAATGGCCTTTGGCGGCCAGGCGCGCGGCGGTCAATAATCCAAAACCGCTGGAGGTTCCGGTGATGAGGATGACTTTTTGAGTGTCGCTGCGGGACATTTTATGAATTGTGGGGACATGTACCTAATTTTTGATTTTTAATTAGGTGCGTGTCCCCATAATTCCATAGATTTTTGGATCATCAGGCAATCAACCAGGGTCAGGGCGATCATCGCCTCCGCAACCGGCACCACCCGTGGGCACAGGCAGGGGTCATGCCGGCCTTTGACCTGGGTTTCCACGATTTCCAGGTCTTCGTTAAGGGTTTTTTGTTTCTGCGCAATCGACGAGGGCGGTTTTAAAGCCAACCGGATATTGATGTCTTCTCCCGTGGAAATCCCCCCCAAAAGCCCGCCCGCATGGTTGGTCTTGACGGTTGCTTTTCCCGATTTGAGAATAAATGGGTCATTGTGCTGAGACCCCAGCATATGGGCCGCGCCAAAACCTTCACCGAATTCAATCCCCTTGACGGTGGCAATCGACATCAAGGCTTGCGCTAAACGGGCATTGAGCTTGTCGAAGCAAGGGTCCCCTAAACCCGCCGGGACCCCTTGGATGACGCATTGCAAAATCCCGCCGATGGAATCACCCCTCTTGCGTACTTCTTCGATTTTGGCGATCATGGCCTGTGCAACTTTCGCGTCGGCGGTGCGCACCATGTTCTGTTCGATGACATTGTAATCGATTTTTTTGGCGTAAATGTCCCCTATTGCCAAAGTATAAACAACGATTTTAATTTTGTGCGGGCCCAGGATTTTCTTGGCCACGGCGCCGGCCGCGACCCGGCAGGCGGTTTCCCGTCCGGAAGAACGGCCGCCGCCGCGGTAATCCCGTATGCCGTATTTGGCCAAATACGTAAAGTCCGCGTGGCCGGGACGAAAAACATCCTTGATATTGGCATAATCTTTGGAACGCTGGTCTTCATTACGGATCAACAGCGCCACCGGCGCGCCTGTGGCCTTGCCTTCAAAGATACCGGAAAGGATTTCCACCTTGTCGGCTTCCTGGCGCTGGGTGGTGATTTTACTTTGCCCAGGGCGGCGGCGGTCGAGTTCAACCTGAATGTCGCTTTCGGTCAAATCCAGCTTCGGCGGCACCCCATCAATGACCACGCCAATGGCAGGCCCATGGCTCTCACCAAAGGTCATGATCTTAAATAATTGTCCGAATGAATTTCCCGCCATTATAGTCCCCTATCTGTCACAGCGCCTTCTGAAGCACAAGTCACCAGTTTAGCATATTTAGCCAGAACGCCGCGGGTATATTTGGGTCTTGGTTGTTTCCAGGCCTTCAAGCGTTTCTTAAGTTCGGCGGCACTCAAATGGATATTAATTTCCCGTTTAACGGCATCGATGGTGATTTGGTCGCCGTTCTTGACAATGGCCAATGGCCCGCCGGCATAGGCTTCGGGGGTAATGTGCCCTGCCACAAACCCATGGCTGCCGCCGGAAAAACGGCCGTCGGTGATCAAAGCCACGTCTTTGCCCAGACCGCGGCCCATAATGGCGGAAGTCGGCGATAACATTTCCCGCATCCCCGGCCCTCCCTGCGGCCCTTCATAACGGATGACCACCACATCCCCTTTGACAATTTTCCCGTCGAGTATGGCCTTGAGCGCGGTTTCTTCCAACTCAAACACTTTGGCGGAACCGGTAAAAGACGCGCCTTCCTTGCCGGTAATTTTCGCTACGGCCCCTTGCGGCGCCAAATTGCCGTAGAGAATCACTAAATGCCCTTCTTTTTTGATGGGATCTTCAAAGGAACGGATGATCTGCTGGCCATCCGGATAGGGTTTAACATTATTTAAATTCTCCCTTAGGGTTTTACCTGTGACCGTCAGGCAATCCCCGTGCAATAGACCTTTGTCCAACAGCCTTTTCATCAGCGGGGTCAACCCGCCGATGGCGGCCAGTTCCGCGGTAACAAAACGGCCGCTGGGTTTTAGGTCCGCCAGCACCGGAACTTTTTTACCGACGCGGGTGAAATCATCCAGGCTTAATTTGACCTCTGCGGCATGCGCCATGGCCAATAAATGCAAAACCGCATTCGTCGATCCGCCTAATGCCGTCACCACCGTGATCGCATTTTCAAACGCTTTTTTTGTCATGATATCGCGCGGTTTAATGCCCAATTTTAAAAGATTTAACACGGCCTTGCCGGCATTGACACAATCCTGGTTTTTCTCCTTTGAGATGGCAATTTGCATGGAGCTGTTGGGCAAACTCATGCCCAAAGCTTCGATGGCCGAAGCCATGGTATTGGCCGTATACATCCCGCCGCAAGACCCCGGCCCGGGGATGGCACAGCTTTCCACTCCTTTTAATTCCTGGCCGCTGATTTTGTGCGCCGCGTGTTTGCCTACCGCCTCAAACACCGAGACAATGTCCACGTTTTGACCATTAAAACATCCCGGTAAAATGGTTCCGCCATAGACAAACACCGACGGCCGGTTTAAACGCGCCATGGCGATCAGGCAACCGGGCATATTTTTGTCGCAGCCCCCGACGGCAACTAAACCGTCAAAGCCTTCGCATCCGGTGACAGTCTCCACGGAATCGGCAATGACTTCCCTGGAAACCAAAGAATACTTCATCCCTTCCGTGCCCA
>JACQQW010000251.1 GCA_016206745.1 Candidatus Omnitrophota bacterium
CGATAAAATCCACCTGGTCCCCTTTGGCGAATATTTGCCCCTGCGTCCGGTGTTGGGATGGGTCAACCGTTTCGTGCCGCTGGAAGATTTCACCTCGGGCACCAAATACACTGTTTTTTTTCTTCCTACAAACTCCCCCCAGCCCCCTCTTTATAGTAAAGAGGGGGAGAGTTCCCCCCTCTTTTTTTCAAAGAGGGGGTTAGGGGGAGTTCCCTTCGGTGTTCTTATTTGTTTCGAAGACACCCTGGGATATTTATGGCGCAACTTTGTCAATGCCGGCGCCGGGTTTCTGGTCAATATGACCAATGATGCCTGGTTCATGGACACCAAGGCCCCGTTCCTTCATCTGCAGGCCGCGGTGTTTGGGTGCGTGGAGAATAAACGCGCCCTGGTGCGCGCGGCCAATACAGGTTTTAGCGGTTTTATAGACCCGTTTGGCCGCATCATTGCCGCCGTTGAAGACCAAAAGCATAAAAGGACCTTTGTCAGCGGCACGGCTTATGCCCGTATTCCCGTGGTGCAAGAGAAAACAGTATACACAAAATACGGAGATGTTTTTACAATGCTGTGTTTGTTCGCTATACTGATCACATTTATTATAGGAAAAATAAATGGGCACAGAATCATCAAAGAAATTTAAAAGGGCCATGGCCCGTTGGGCCTACCGGTTTTTTTCGCAGGTGTTTAGGGTGCTGCCTTATGGCGCCATCAGGGCAATGACCAAAGGGTTGCTCGCCATCGGGTATTTCATCCTGCGCCGCATGCGAAAAATTGCCATGGAAAGTTTGACCATTGCCCTGGGCAGGGAGAAATCCCCGGCGGAGTTGGAAAAAATCTGCAAAGATTGTTTTTATAATGCCGGTCAGGGGGCCATTGAGCTGGTGGCGTTCAGCACGCGGCCGGGACTGATCGTGGAGAAATTCCGCTTTGAGGGGGATTCCCGACGCCATTTGGATGCGGCATTGAACGAGGGCAAGGGGGTTTTGGCGATTTCGGCGCATTTTGGGGATTTTCCGCTGATGCTTTTATATTTGTCCCAGATCGGTTATCCCACCAGCGCCATTATCCGCCCCAGCCGCGATGAGGTCATTGAACAAGATTTCCAGGCCGCCCGCACCCGTCTGGGGCTTAAGACCATTTACAGTTATCCACGGGAAACCTGCGTCAGGCAGTCGTTAAAGTCCTTGCGGGGCAAGGAATTATTGATCGTGCTTTTGGACCAGAATACCGGCAGCAAATCCGGCGTTTTTGTGGATTTCTTCGGCCAGAAAGCAGGGACAGCGACGGGACCGATCATTTTTGCCATGCGCACCGGCTCGCCCATTTTACCTATATTTACGGTGCGCGATGGGGAAGATTCTCATAAGATCATTATTGAGCCGCATTTTTACCTGGAACCCAAAGCGACCGACGAAGAAACCATCCAGTACAATGTGCAAAAGATCACCAATATCATCGAACGGTATATCCGCGCTTATCCCAAAGAATGGGGATGGATGCACAGGCGCTGGAAGAGCAAACAACAGACAATAGACAATAGACCAGAGACAAAAGACCAAATATTATGAAAAGGGCTTTGATTTTTACGACCGGTTTTATTTTACTCACTTTCGGCATGGCCCTGGTATTGCGCCATTGGGACGCGGCCATAATTGTATTTACCGGTATTGTCCCGGCGGCAATGGCAGTGGCGGGACTGGTCATGATGTTCGCGGCCAGTATTAGACCAAAGACTATAGACCAAAGACCAGAGACCAAAAGCTGATGAAACGGTTGATTATTTTTGATTTGGATGGGACTTTGGTCAATGCGTATCCTGCGGTCAGTCGAAGTGTCAATTATACGCTCAAGGCTTTGGGGTTTAAACCGCAGACGCACGCGGAAATTAAACGTTCCGTCGGGCGGGGGGACCGGCATTTGATGGCCCAATTTGTGGGGGAACAATTGGCGGAGGAGGCCATCCGTTTATACCGTCCCCACCATGCCCGCGCTTTGGCCGCACCGGGCGGGGTGAAATTCCTGCCTGGCGCTGCAGGCCTGTTGAAGGCATTAAAGAAAGACGGGCATCAATTGGCCATTGCCAGCAACCGGCCGACTAAATTTACCTTGTCGATTTTAAAGATTTTGGACGCGCGCAAGTATTTTGATGTGGTCTTGTGTGCCGACCGTGCTCCCCGGCCTAAGCCCTATCCGGACATGCTGCGGGCAATTCTTGAAAAATTAAAGGTCTCCGGACCGGAGGCCCTTTATGTGGGCGACATGACCATTGATGTGGAAACCGGTCACAGCGCCGGGATACGCACAGTCGCGGTCACGACCGGGTCCAGCCGTATTTTGGAATTAAAAGCGTTGAAACCCTGGCGGGTTATCGGTAGAATAAATCAACTGCAAACTATCATGGGAGAATCCAATGTCCAAAAAGTTACGCAAAGGTAAATTAAAATGGCGTTCAAAGAAAGCGAACCACGGCCGTAAACCAGGCAGGGGATAAATGGGTTTAAAGGTGAAAGCAATTATTCATGGCTTGTTGGTTTTAATGCTTTCTTTTTCTTTTGCCGGTTGCGCCGCGCCCATTATTTTGGCGATCGGTGCCGGCGCTGTTGGCGGTTATGCCGTCAGCCGGGACACCTTTGAAGGCACCACGGCCAAAGGCCAGGATGAAATTTGGGAGGCCGCGTACAGGGTTGTTTCCATCATGGGGTCGCCGGAAGACAATGACCGCAAGCGCGGCGAAATGACGGCGCGCATCAATGGGGTGAACGTCACCGTTACGATCATGCCCGTCAATTTGACCACCACAAAACTGCGTATCAAGGCCCGCAAATGGATTTTTCCCCGCATTGGCGTCGCGCAGGAAGTGTACGCGAAAATTATGAACCAAACAGAGGAGTAGCGCTAATTCGGAGACATGCGAATTGGGGACATGTACGTTTTTGTACGTGTCCCCAATTCAGGTCCACAATTCAGGGAAACGGCATTGACAATTAAGGCCTTTTAAGTAAAATAGGTGTTTATCTTTAGATTTACGCCGAGATAGCTCAGGTAGTAGAGCGCAGGCCTGAAAAG
>JACQQW010000248.1 GCA_016206745.1 Candidatus Omnitrophota bacterium
CGGGATAATTTGTTATAAAATGCGTCTGTTTAAGGTTTGACGGTTCGCCCGAGAAAACACTTTTATTTGCGGCAGGTTTTTGTATAATAAACGCGTTTTTATTGAATGGCAAAACCACAACAAAGGACGGAACATACGATGGGCAAAAATGGGGTATTCGGGTACGAGTTATTGTTGGATCTGTACGGTTGCAAACCGGGCGTTTGCGACGACCTGACCCTGTGCTACAATTTTCTCGACGAAATTGTGGGTTTTTTAGGCATGGAAAAGCAGGCGCCGCCCAGTATCTTTAAGAGCGACGGCGCGCGTTTTCCGGACAAGGCCGGCCTTTCCGGCTGGGTGCCGCTCATTGAGAGTTCCATTGTCATCCATACGTTAAGCCCCAAAGATTTTATCACCGTGGACATTTATTGCTGCCGTGGTTTTGACCAAAGACAAGCGGAGGAATTTTGCCGCCGTTTCTTTGCTCCTAAGAATGTCGAAACGCAATTTGTCGAACGCGGGGCCAGGTATCACCATGAGTCCTGCGGTTATTCCACGAAAGAGCTGGCGCATAAATAGTGCCCTACACCACCCACGATATCCAACGCATCGAACACAAGTGGCAGAAGTTTTGGGACGATCATAAGACCTTTAAGGCCCATGCGGATGTTTCCCGGAAGAAATATTATGTCCTGGAAATGTTCCCCTACCCGTCGGGCAAGATCCACATGGGCCATGTGCGCAATTACGCCATTGCCGATGTCATTGCCCGTTATAAAATGATGCAGGGTTTTAATGTCCTGCACCCCATCGGTTACGATGCTTTCGGCCAGCCCGCCGAGAATGCCGCCATCAAGCACAATACCAATCCTGCCGAATGGACCACCCGTTGCATTGCCCAAATGCGCGATGAACTTAAGAAAATGGGTTTTTCTTATGATTATACCCGCGAGCTTGCCACCTGCGATGCGTCATATTATCGGTGGAACCAGTGGATCTTCATCAAGATGTTTGAGCGGGGGCTGGCGTATAAAAAAGCGTCCCCGGTCAATTGGTGCCCCAGCTGTGCCACGACCCTGGCCAATGAAGAGGTCATTAATGGGGCCTGCTGGCGCTGTAAGAGTGAGGTGGCGCAAAAAGACCTGGACCAATGGTATTTAAAAATCACCCATTATGCCGGACCCCTGTTGGAAGATTTAAGAAAATTGGAGCATTGGCCTTTGCGTGTGCGGGCGATGCAGGAGCATTGGATCGGCAAAAGCTATGGGGTGGAGATTTATTTTAAAGTCAAAGGTTCCGGAGATGTTATTACGGTGTTTACGACCAGGCCCGACACTATTTTCGGCGCCACCTATGTGGTCCTGGCACCGGAACATCCTTTGGTCAAAAAATTGACCGCGGGCACGCCGCAGGAACAACAGGTCCTGGAGTTTATCGTCAAAACGGCCAATAAGAGTAAATCCCTGCGCATGTCCGGTGACCAGCGCAAAGAAGGGATGTCTACCGGGCGTCATGCCCTCAATCCGGTCAATGGCGAGGCCATTCCTATTTTTATCGGGGATTATGTGCTGATGGAATACGGCACCGGCGCGATCATGGCGGTGCCGGCCCATGACCAGCGGGATTTTGAATTCGCGAAGCAGCATGATCTTCCCCTGCGCGTGGTCATCGCGGACCCTCAAAATCCAAACATAGGCGCCGGCAAACTGGTTAAAGCGTATGAAGACCCCGGCGCATTGGTTGGTTCCAAACAATTTGACGGCCTTTCCAATGAAGAGGCCAAGAAAAAGATTGCCGAATGGATGGGGCAAGAGCGCATGGGCAAAGTCAGCGTTCACTGGCGCCTGCGCGACTGGCTGATTTCCCGCCAGCGGTATTGGGGCACGCCGATCCCGATGGTGTATTGCGCTTCTTGCGGGGTGGTGCCTGTGCCGTATGAACAATTGCCGGTGGAATTGCCGCGGGACGCGCAAATCACCGGTGAGGGTGGTTCTCCTTTGGCCAAGGATTTGGAATTTGTGGCATGCGTTTGTTCCAAGTGCGGGGGAAGTGCCCGCCGGGAAACCGATACCATGGCGACATTCTTTGATTCGTCCTGGTATTTCCTGCGCTTTTGTTCCGCTCATAATGCGGATGTTCTGTTTGATCGAGATGAAGCGAAATATTGGATGCCGGTAGACCAGTATATCGGCGGCATCGAGCACGCGATCCTGCATTTATTGTATTCCCGTTTCTTTACCACATTCTTCAAAGATTTGGGGTTAGTCGATGTCGATGAGCCGTTTACCCGCCTGCTGACGCAAGGGATGGTGCTCAAAGACGGGGAAGTGATGTCCAAGTCCCGCGGCAATACCGTTGATCCGGATGAAATCATTGCCAAATACGGGGCGGATGCCCTGCGCCTGTTTATCTTGTTTGCCGCGCCGCCCGAAGACCAGTTGGAATGGAACAGCGACGGGTTGGAAGGCGCGTGGAAATTCTTAAACCGTGTTTATAGGATGGTTGAGGACCGCTATTATAAAGGCAATGAGGCGCAAGGATCAGGCCCGCAGGATGAAGAGAATAGAAGATTGGAATTTGAACGCAACAAGGCAATCAAACTCATCACGCAATCATTTGATGAGGGATATAAATTCAATACCGCCATCAGCCATATGATGGTCCTGGCCAATGCCATTGATAAACATACGCATGTAGGGGCGAACGGCCGTTCGCCCCTACGGGACCATGCGATCGAAACATTGGTCCTTTTATTGGCACCCTTTGCCCCGCATGTGTGCGAAGAAATGTGGCAAATGATGGGAAAAAGCGAGGCCACCATAAGCCATGTTGCCTGGCCAGCCTTTGACGAAGGGGCTTTGGCACAGAGTATGGTTACATTGGCCGTGCAGGTCAACGGCAAAGTGCGCGGCCAACTGCAAGTTTCCCCCGAAACGCCGCAGGACGAATTGCGCAAACTCTGCCTGGCCGAACCCAATGTGGCCAAGTATGTACAAGGTCAGACCATCAAGAAATTCATCGTGGTCCCGAATAAGATCATCAGTATTGTAGTC
>JACQQW010000259.1 GCA_016206745.1 Candidatus Omnitrophota bacterium
CATTATGACCAAGTCGCGAGACTCCTTTAATTCCCAATGAAGTTCACCGAAAACCAATATTTTCTTCTTTTCTAAAAGTTCGAGAATCTCTCCGGAAATAATTCCAATCTTAGTAATCATATTTGCCTCCTGTTTTTTAACAAAACCCTTCCCTTATCCAACTTAATCAAAATTCTCTTAAGAGCAGATAATATGGGCTTTCAAATGATGCAATTCTAAGAAATACACTACGGCTTTGCGAAACTCTTTATGATCTTCAACGATAAGGATGCATGGTTTTAACATGCTTTAATTATAGATGAGGATGTTTCGGGGAGAAATTCGCTAAAATACGCAGGAAACTACGTGGTACTACGCAAGAAGCATTTCCCTTCAATTCAATTTCCGCGTGCAATGGCCAATAAGGGTCGCTTAAAAACTGACGGGCAATGATGTTAGCGGCGGTTGTGTTCCCATATCCTGCTCAGCTTGCGCGATGACTCGTTTTACTGCGATAAAACTATCGGGACTCACTGAAATTGAATCAATACCGTGCTCGACCAGGAAACGGGCAAATTCAGGATGATCACTGGGCGCCTGCCCGCAAATTCCAGTGTGTGCCCCGCTTTTTTGGGCCTTGGCTAACAATTGAGTAATGGCCATTGTCACTGCCTCATCACGTTCATCAAACAGCTTGTTTAGAATGCCGCTGTCCCGGTCAACGCCCAAGACAAGTTGCGTGAGGTCATTGGAACCGATGGAGAACCCGTCAAAACGCTCAGCAAAACGTTCAGCCACAAGCACGTTGGAAGGGATTTCTGCCATCACATAAATTTCAAGACCATGCTGATGACGGACCAGGCCGTTCGCGGCAAGTTCCGCCAGCACCTTGTCCGCTTCATTGATCGATCTACAAAACGGGATCATGATAATAATATTATCGAACCCAAGCTCCTCTCGGGACTTTTTGACCGCTCTGCATTCGAGCGCAAAACCCTCACGGTACCCTTCGCTATAATACCGGCTTGCGCCACGCCAGCCGAGCATCGGGTTTTCCTCTTTTGGTTCGAAGGCGGAACCGCCGATCAGTTGAGCATATTCATTGGTCTTAAAATCACTCATGCGCACGATTACCGGTTTCGGATAATGCGCAGCCGCAATCCGGGCCATACCGCAGGCCAATGTGTTAATAAAATATTCTGTCTTGTCTTTATATGCCTGCGTCAATTCGGCAATGGCCTGGCGCGCCTTTTTATCTTTAAGAGTTTTGAAACGGACCAGCGCCATAGGATGGATTTTAATTAAGTTCCCGATGATAAACTCCATACGCGCCAGACCAACGCCGTCGCTGGGTAAACGCCACCAACGAAAAGCAGCCGATGGGTCACCGACATTGACCATAAGTCGTGTGCGGGTCTTGGGTATTTGCGTTACATCTATATCCTGTACTTTAAAATCAATAGCTCCTTCATAAACATAGCCGGTATCACCTTCCGCGCAACAGACCGTGACTTCCTTGCCATCCTTAAGCCGTTTGGTCGCGTCCCCTGCCCCGACAATAGCGGTCAAGCCCAGTTCCCGGCTGACAATCGCCGCATGGCTGGTGCGACCACCATGGTCCGTCACAATCGCAGAGGCTTTCTTCATGATCGGCACCCAATCCGGATCAGTGATCTTGGTCACCAGGACAGCGCCCTCCTGAAAACGGCCAATCTCAGCGGCACTTTCAAGGCGACAGACCTTTCCGGTGGCAATTGAATCTCCGATCGCAAGCCCACTAACCAACCGGACACCTTTTTTATTTAACCGGTAGGTTTTAAGCGTGCTTGCTTCCCGTCGGGATTGTACTGTTTCCGGACGCGCCTGCACGATATACAATTCACCAGTTTCGCCGTCCTTGGCCCATTCCATATCCATGGGCTGACCATAATGAACCTCGATGGCAACCGCCCATCGGGCAAGCTGCAAGATCTCATCATCGTTTAGGACAAACGTAGAACGTTCCTTTTCGGTTGTGTTGACAATTTTCGAAGTGACTTTGTTATTGGCCGGACCGTAAATCATTTTCCTGGCCTTGCGGCCAAGGGTCTTCTCAATGATTGGTTTCAAGGTAGGTTTATCGAGCAAAGGTTTGAAAACCAAATACTCATCCGGCTCGACCATGCCCTGAACAACGGTTTCACCCAGACCCCAAGCGCAACTAATAAGCACACTACGGGGAAATCCTGTTTCCGTGTCAATCGAGAACATAACTCCGGAACCGGCCTTGTCAGAACGCACCATCTCTTGCACGCCGATAGATAAAGCCACTTTCATATGGTCAAAGCCGTGATTCTTGCGGTAAATGATCGCCCGGTCGGTAAATAGCGAAGCATAGCATCGTTTGCACGCGTCCAGCAGGGCTTTATCCCCACGGATATTCAGGAACGTTTGTTGCTGTCCGGCAAAACTGGCATCCGGCAAATCTTCCGCTGTGGCGCTGCTGCGCACGGCAACACTTTTTATTTTATGCCCGCAACGATCATCCATCTCATGGTAGGCGCGCGTAATTGCTTCGACCAGTGGGGCAGGAATTTCTGCTTCTAAAATCATTGTTCGAACAGCCTTGGCCGTAGAAGCAAGATTGCTTCCATTCTTCTTTAACCCAGCCAGTTTCGCCGTCATGCGATCCATCAAATCATTGGCCTTAAGGAACTCCCAATAGGCTTGCGACGTAGTAGCAAAACCATTAGGCACTTTAATGCCTGAGGCGCCCAGTTTGTTGATCATCTCCCCGAGGGAGGCGTTCTTGCCGCCAACGGTAGTAATGTTTGAACGGCCTATTTCTGAGAACCAAGAGATCAAGGGGGCGTCTTTCATATAATCAACTCCAGTTTCTATTTGTGCCAATGCACAGGCGTCACCTGATTTTCAGGTAAAAGTTTGTTTTGTTTAAAATCAGAAATATTCTGCATGGTGGTTTCAGCAATGCCTTGAAGCGCATGACGGGTGAAAAAAGCCTGATGCCCGGTAATAATTACGTTCGGAAAAGTCAAGAGCCTCTCAAAAACATCATCCTGAATTACATGTCCGGACAAATCCTCAAAAAATAAGTCACCTTCTTCTTCATAAACATCCAACCCCAAATACCCAACCTTTCGGGCCAATGTTGATAGAACAGCCTTGTTCACCTGATCGTTTACGAACACACAAATGCCCTCAAATCCAAAAGCCAGCTTGCATGTTTCAGCCGTCAGATGTGGCTCAAAGAAAACAAGTTCATGGCCATGTTTCTTATTTGCTTCATTTAAGAACTCCCTGTCATACGTTTTTGTATTGAATACCGCTATTTTCATAATTCTCCTTGGTGATAACTGAATCGCTTTCTAAAGGTCCCCTCGCGAAGCCATCGTCATCTGCACGTGCAAGATCTTTAATTAATTCTAGAACCCATGAGTCTTCAGGAGAGCCGTTCTTTTTCATATCGACATATTGTTGTATTCTACTTTTTATCATCAATACTCCGGGATTGGGTTTGCGGGCAAATTCTTCTCTTTTTCAGGTATCTCCGCGACTAAGGCATCCATCGTTAAAAGAAGTCCCGCAATGCTGGCGGCATTTTGCAAAGCTGTCCGCGTCACCTTCGCGGGATCAACCACACCGGATTCAAGCATGTCCACATAGATATCTTTGTTGATATCATACCCAATATTGGTCTTCTCCTGCTTTATGCGGTCTACAATAACAGACCCTTCCAAGCCTGCATTATAAGCCAATTGCCGGATTGGTTCTTCCAAAGCCCGTTTGACGATAGAAACTCCCGTTTTCTCATCGCCCTCTAGTGTTAAATTATTCAGGGCATTGATTGTTCTAAGCAATGCAACCCCACCGCCCGGCACAATCCCCTCTTCGATGGCCGCCCGGGTGGCATGCAGGGCATCTTCAACCCGCGATTTTCTTTCTTTCATTTCAGTTTCCGTTGTAGCCCCAACCTCGATGATGGCTACACCGCCGGAGAGTTTGGCCAACCTTTCCTGAAGATTTTCCTTGTCATAGCTGGAATCGGTGGCCTTGATCTGGTTTTTAAGCTGTTCTATGCGGCCTTCAATGTCCTTCTTCTTTCCGGCGCCCTCAACGATCGTTGTATTATCCTTATCGATTTTGACCTTCTTGGCCCTGCCCAAATCACCGAGCGTCAAACTTTCCAATTTTAACCCCAAGTCCTCCATAATCGCCTTGCCTGCGGTCAAAATAGCAATATCTTCCAACAAAGCTTTACGCCGGTCTCCATAACCCGGGGCTTTGACGGCCACGCAGGCCAGTGTTCCCCGGATTTTATTGACAACCAATGTGGCCAAGGATTCACCTTCGACATCCTCACAAATGACCAGCAAAGGTTTAGCAGCTTGCGCGATCTTCTCGAGTAAAGGCAATACTTCTTTGATATTGGTGATCTTCTTCTCACAAATAAGAATATAAGGATCTTCTAGTTCGCATTCCATTTTTTGCATGTCTGTAGCGAAATAAGGGGACAAGTAACCTTGGTCAAACTGCATCCCTTCGACAACTTTGAGTTCGGTCGTTAAAGACTTTCCTTCTTCGACCGTGATGACCCCGTCTTTTCCGACCTTTTCAATAGCAGCGGCAATGATCTTTCCAATAGCAGTTTCGCCATTGGCTGATATGGTGGCCACTTGTTCAACTTCCTTAGTGTTCTTTGTTTCAATTTTCTTGGCAAGATTCTTTAATTCATTGATGACTGTTATTACGGCTGTATCGATACCGCGTTTAAGGGCCATGGAATTTGCCCCGGCGGTCACATTCTTTAACCCTTCCCTATAAATCGCTTCGGCAAGGACCGTTGCAGTGGTTGTGCCGTCTCCGGAGTTTTCAGATGTTTTTTCCGCAACTTCCCTGATCATCTGCGCTCCCATATTTTCAAAGGGGTCTTTAAGTTCGATTTCTTTGGCCACAATAACACCGGAATTAATAATGGTCGGAGAACCAAACTTTCTTTCCAATGCTACACTATGGCCTTTTGGGCCTAAAGTGACTTTGACCGCATGCGCCAGTTGTTCAACCCCTTTCAAAATTGCACGGCGGGCTTCTTCTCCGTATAAAATTTGCTTTGCCATTCCTATCTCCGTTCTCTTTTAAAGTGTGCTATATTTTAATCTTTCCTTGACCGATCTTAACTTACTTTTTATTGTCGATTTTTTATCCGTCCGTTCATCTAATTCAATAAATGTCACCACACGATCAACCTTGGCTAAAGCAGCCTTATGCATTTTCCCAGCCAGACTCAGTAACTTTTCTGCCGATTTTCCCTCCACAATTGTTCCCATTGAGGTAAGGCCGCATTTAATCTTATTTCGTTTCAGAACTTTAACGGCATTAACAATATGTTCACAAACTGACGCGCTCTTTGTCCCTAAAGGAAGAATCTTTACTTCCATAATGGCCATAACCTTACCTCCTAATTTTAAAAATATTTTTCAAACCACTGCGCTGCTACCCGGGCGACTTCTTCCAAAGCCCCTGGCTCTTCAAATAGGTGCGTAGCGCCTTTGACGATATACAACTCTTTGGGCGCGTGAATGCTGCGCCAGGCGCTTTGGTTCAAGCTCAAAACTTCGGTATCGTTGCCTCCAACAATTAATAGTGTTGGGGCTTTAACCTCTGATAACGCTAAAGCCGCGAGATCCGGTCGTCCCCCTCTGGAAACAATCGCCTTGACAATGCCCGGATATTCAACCGCAGCTTCAATAGCGGCTGCAGCTCCTGTGCTTGCTCCAAAATAGCCAATGAAAATATTTTTCTTTTCTGCCTCGAATTTTTTAATCATCCAATCCGTGACCTCCATCAAGCGTCCGGCCAAAAAAGGAATATTGAATCGATACCCAGCGCTCAATTGGTCATATTCTTCTTCCTTTTCGGTCAATAGGTCAAAAAGAAGCGTTCCCATATTCTTTTTGAATAAATAATCCGCCACTGCTCGATTACGACGGCTAAAACGACTGCTTCCGCTCCCATGTACAAAAATAACCAAGCCCAAAGCATCCTTGGGAACTTTTAGAAATCCATAAAGCCTGATACCATTTAAATCAATGGTCACAGATTCATTTTCGATTTGATTGTCTAGCATATCTTATTTCCTTAAACGATGTACGCGGTTCCATACCCAGGCCCCTAAATATCCGAAAATATAACCTACGGCTGTAGTCAATAAAATAAGTACGATAGCAGCTCTTAAATCAAATGGTCCTATAGTCAGCGGTATGTGGATCATATGAGCCCAAAGAATAAAATCGTATATTGCCTGCGCACATCCTAAAAAAACCAAAAGCGCCCACACAAAATGCCATCCGCCTAAAATTGCCCCGAATACAAGCCCGACTTTGTTAGGATTTGGGGTGTTCATTTTTCATCTCCTTTAAAATATTTAAAACTTCCTCATCTGAAACCTGCCCGAATTGAAAATAAAACTGGCCTACACCCCCTAAATGAGGCGGACATTTCAGACAAATGATCTCATCAGCCGTATCGCACAATCTTAAAAGCGAATCCTTGGCCCCAACAGGGAAAGCAACTGTTAATTTATTTGGCCGCTCCTGAGAAATACTCCAAAGCGCGGCTTGGACGGTTGAACCGGTGGCTACTCCATCAGCAACAACTGTGACATTTTTGTTGCGCGA
>JACQQW010000260.1 GCA_016206745.1 Candidatus Omnitrophota bacterium
AGCCCACCGAAACGGAGTCCAAGCAAACCATGGACCATTTTGTGGACAAAATGATCGAGGCGGACCAACTGTCCAAGACCAATCCCCAGGTTTTTAAGGAATTCCCCAAAACCATGCCCATCACCCGTCCCGATGAAACCAAGGCCGCGCGGGACGTGAAAACCAATTTTTTTCTGCCGTCCACCACCGATGATCCTTAAAGACATTTCTTTCTCCAGCCCACAGGAAAATATTTCTTTTGATGAAACGCTCTTTCAAATGGCCGATAAAAATGGCACAGAAGAATATTTGCGTTTTTGGGAATCACCGGTGTATTTTATCGTATTGGGCCGTACGGCCAAGGCAGAGGACGATATTCACTTAAGCACGGCCCAAGAAGACGGGATCCCGGTGCTTCGCCGCGCGTCCGGCGGCGGCACGGTGGTGCAGGGCAGGGGATGTTTAAATTATACATTGATCTTGTCCAAGCAAAACCACCCTGTTTTAAATGATTTGCATGCCTCTTATGCCTGGATCAGCGCCAAAGTCATTGAAGCGCTGGGGCCTTTAGGGGTGGAGGCCGTGTTTCGTCCAACCTCCGACATGGCCCTGGCTTCAACCGAGAAAAAATTTTCCGGCAATGCCCAGCGCCGCGGCAGGACCCATCTCCTGCACCACGGCACCATTTTATACGATTTTGACCTGGATTTGATCACCCGGTACCTGAAAATGCCCAAAGATATCCCGGTTTACCGTAACTTCCGCACACATAAAGATTTTGTTGCCAACATCCCCATTGACCCCGTTCAATTCAAGTCCGCCTTGGCCCGGGGTTTTGGAATTAAAGAAATAATATAAAATAATTTTAATTATAATGATGTTTTGGTAGGATAGGGACATGTTCAGGCGCATTGTTCCCTGTTTTTGCCTTTTGACCGTCATGTCCTGTGCGTTTCATCCAATCGAACCGGCTGCCAAGAGTATGAATAAAACATCCCAGCCTGAAAATGATCAGCAATGCATCCATTTTTTTGAAAAAGTCTACCAAACGTTCGAAGAGAATTATTTTCTGGCGCCAAACCGCCAGGTATACAATGATTTCCTGCAGAAATTCCGCGCCAGGATTTATCCCCAGCTTAAAGGAGAGGGTAAGAGCAGCGATTATGTGCGCTGGCGCGCGTCCTGGTACTTGGTGGAAGCGCTTAAATCCAAGGACGATAGGTTTTCCCAATTTTACCCCCCAAAACCGGCGGAAAAATTCCAGCATGAGGCCCTGGGGCAGCGCATCGACCTGGGCATTGAAGGGAAAAAGGTGGACGCGGGCTTTTTAGTGACCCGTATTGAACCCCGTTCGGATGCCTATGAAAAGGGTTTGCGGGAAGAAGACATTATCTTGCGTTTGGATGGAAAAGAACTAAAAGCCTTGTCCCAGGAAGACATCGAAAAACAATTAAGCCCTTTGGTGGACGCCAAAGTCGACCTTGTTTATTTTGCCCAGGAAACAAAAGTTGGGCAAACCATTGCCGTAGTCAGCAAAGAATACTTCAAACAGACGGTTTTTTTAAGGCCGGTGGCGGTGCCGGGGGTGTTTTGCCTGGAAATCCCCAAGTTCAACCGCACCACGGGCGATGACCTGTTTCGTTTTTTACAACTGATTGCGCAATACAATCCCCGGGGTTTGGTGCTGGACCTGCGCGGCAATCCCGGAGGGCCGCCCCTGGCGGCGCGCGAAATCTCCTCTTTTTTTCTTAAAGGCGGGGAAGAGTTCACCCATTTTCAAAAACGCGGCGCCCCTAAAGACATCCTGAATGTTCCGTCCCTTCCGGAAGAATATAAATTTAAAGCGCCGATCGCCATTTTGGTGGACAAAGACAGCGGCAGCGCCGCCGAGCTTTTTCCCGGCATCATGCAATTCCGCAAACGGGCCGTGGTATTCGGCACAAATACCGCGGGCCAGGTGCTGCTCAAGAGCATGTTTCCTTTGGATGACGGGTCCATGATCGCGCTGGTCACCGCGCCGGGTTATTATCCCGACGGCACGCGCTTTAGTTTTAACGGCATCACCCCGGACCAGACCATCACGGACGCGCCCAGGGACGGCCTGATCAATGTGGCGGCGGCGTATTTGATTTTAAAAGCGAGCAAGGGCGAATAGATCCATGCCTAAAATTTTAATCATTGTGCCCGCGTATAATGAGGCCGGCAATATCGGCCGCACGGTGGAGGACATCCGCAGCGTGGATGCGGCCGCGGATGTCCTGGTCATCGACGATGGGTCTAAAGACGCCACCGCGCAGGAGGCCCGCAGTCACGGGGCCAGGGTGGTTTCTTTGCCGTTTAATTTAGGCATCGGCGGGGCCGTGCAAACAGGGTTTCAATATGCCCATCAAGGCGGTTATGACATTGCGGTCCAGATCGACGGGGACGGGCAGCACAGCGCCGTTTTTTTGCCGCAGCTGCTGGCGCCGATCGCGGCGTCCCGGGCGGACATGGTGATTGGCAGCCGTTTTGCGGCGGAGACGCCGCAAGGGTTTAAATCCACGTTTGGCCGCCGCATAGGCATCCGTTTTTTCGCGCGTTTGATCAATGCGCTCACCGGCGCCGGGGTCACGGACCCCACATCGGGTTTCCGGGCGCACAATAAAAAATTGATCGCGGCCTTCGCGCGGCATTATCCGCATGACTTTCCGGAGCCCGAGGCCATTGTCGCGGCCCGCCGGATCAATGCGGCCATAACGGAAGTCCCCGTTGTCATGCGCGCCCGCGGGGCAGGCAGCAGTTCCATCCGGTATTTTAAAAGCATGTACTATATGTTGAAAGTGACCTTTGCGATTTTGTTGCACATGGTGCGCAAGAAGGAATAGAATTATGGGGACACGTACCTAATTAAAAAGAATTAGGTACATGTCCCCATAATTCCGCAATCAGCTTTTAGGAGGGTTGACTTATGAGTATCCGCCTACTGGCGCTGGGTATTTCGCTGGTCATTTTTTTGTTCGTGGTGGACTTGGTCCGCCGGCGCAAATTGACTTTTAAATACGCGCTGGGCTGGCTGTTTACCGCCGGCGCCGCGGTTTTTTTCGCCGTGTTTCACCGGCTGCTTTTTGCCTGTGCCGCATTGTTGGGTTTTGAACTGCCGAGCAATTTTATTTTCTTCGCCCTGCTGTGCGCGTTCGTTTTTTTGAGCCTGCTGTTGACGGTCTTTCTTTGCCAGCAGAATGAACGCAACGATGCCATGGCGCAAAAAATCGCCATCCTTGAATTTGAATTGAGAGAGCTGAAAAATAAACCATGACCGTCAGTGTCATCATCCCTGCCTATAATGCCGCACCCACCATTGCCCGCACGCTTGAAGCCCTGGCGTGTCAAGATTACAAAGACCCTTTTGAAGTCATCGTCGTTGATGACGGCTCAACCGACCATACGGCCGCCGTGGCGCAAAGTTTTTCCTGGGTGCGCTGCGCCCGCCAGGACAATGCCGGCCCCGCCGCCGCGCGCAATCACGGCGCGCGTCTCGCCCAGGGCCTGTACCTGTGCTTTACTGATTCCGATTGTATTCCCCATCCAGACTGGATCTCCTGCTTGTTGCGGGGGTTTGGCGCCAAAGACATTGCCGTTGTTTGCGGCAGCTACGGCATTGCCAATCCCGGCAGCCTTTTGGCCAGCGGCATACACGGCGAGATCATTTTTCGCCACAGGCATTTAATGCCGGATTTTCCGAAGGCCTTCGGCAGTTATAACTTTTGCGTTCGAAAAGAGGTGTTTGACCGCGTTGGCGGGTTTCAGGCAGGTTACCGGCAGGCCAGCGGTGAGGACAATGACCTTAGTTACAGGATTTTGGCGGCTGGAGGCCGCCTTTATTTTGAGCGGCAAGCCCTGGTGGACCATTATCATACAACCCGGACGGCCAAATATTTGAAAGAACAGTTCAGGCACGGATTTTGGCGGGCCAAGATGTATCTTGAACATCCGGGAATGGTCAAAGGTGATGATTATACGTTTTGGAAAGATGTCCTGGAGGTGCCATGGGCCGCAGGGTGCGTCATCGCAATGGCCGCAAGTATTTTTATAACCGCCTTTAAAGCGCCGGTTTATTTTTTGTTTGTTCTTTTTTTGGCATTTGAGGTCCTTTTTGCGTTCCGGATGTTGCGCGGTATTTTCACGGGGTTTTTTTTTGGATTTGTGATGTATGTGCGCGCGTTTTCAAGGGCCTTTGGTTTGTCGACGGGTATTTTTTATTTTTTGGCGCAAAAAGCCGCAAAAATTTTCAAATAAACATTGAAACGCTTCATTGCTATGTTAAGATGGAAATGTTAATGATCGCCGGAATGTTTATATTATTTTTTTTTAACTCTTTGGATATAAAGATTTTAAGATCCAACTATGGCCAAAGCAATCTTCGCTGGCATGGATTGAATGGCTTATTGAGGAGGCTTTGTTATGCGCCAAGAAAGCGCAGAAGAAAAATTATTGAAAATGATGCAAAAGCCCGGAATTCCTCAGGCCGCCGCGCAACCGGCGTCTTCCGGGAACAAGAAAACCGCCTTTGTTTTTTCCATGCAGGCGTTGAACCGGGTTTTAATACTGGGGATTGTCGTCTGCGCGGCCGGGCTGGTGTATGAAATGCGCTCAGGTTTGATGTTGATGAATAAAGAATTTAATTTTTCCGACGATCTCAAGACCCCGAAGGCCATCGCGGAGATCGTTTTTCCCTCAGCCCGGGACGCCAAATATTATCTCGACAAAGTGAACGCGCGCAATATTTTCCGTCCCGTAGACGCCCAGGCCGGCGGTAAGGGGCCCGGCGTGCAGACTTTGGCCAGGCGTCTGGCGAAGTATAAACTGGTCGGAGTGGCCTGGCTTGATCTGCCGGAAACCGCTTCCATTATGATTGAAGACATCGAGCATAAAACCACGCATTTTCTTAGGCAAGGTGAACAATTAGAAGGCGTAACGGTCAAGACCATCTATACGGATAGAGCGGTCTTCGGTTACGAAAATGAGGAGACCACAATCAAGCTATGATCCCACACATCTTAAAACCCAAAGTCTTCTTTGTTGTGCTGGCCGCCGTGATTGGCGCGGTTGCGCTGACGGGGCCGGTCCGGTCCCAGATGGGAGGTGCCCAAGGCCAGGAAAACGAATCGGCCCAGGTCCCAAAGCCGATCATCCTCACGGAGCCCAAAGAGCCGTTGGAGGACCGCCTGGCGCGCAAGATCACGCTGGATGTGCGTGATATGAACGTCGTCGATGTGGTCAAATTCCTGGCCCAGAAAGGCGAATTTAACGTGGTCATCAGTCCGTCGGTGGATGGGCGCACCACGGTGCTGCTGCACGCCGTGGGGATCAAAGACGCCCTGGACATCGTTTCTATTTCCAACCGGCTGGCCTACCATATCGAGAATGACATCATCCAGGTGATGTCCGCGGGAGAATACGAGGCCATGTACGGCAAGCAATTCAGTGATAAAACGCAGGTCAACATCATCCATTTGCAGTATTCCAAACCCAGTTATGTCCTGGCGGCGCTGGACAACATGAAAAGCAATATCGGCAAGATCATCATCGATGAAGACACCGGGACCGTGGTGCTGGTGGACACGCCGCAGGCCATTGCCTTGATGAAAAAAGCCATCGAACAAATTGAGCGTCCGCTCGACACCATGGTCTATGACCTCAAGTATGCCAAAGCGGACGTGGTGGCCGAAAAATTGCGTTCGCGCATCGATGCCAAAGCGGTGGGTTCCGTCACCTCGGATGAGCGTTCAAACCAGATCTTGGTCCGGGTCTTTCCGGGGCGCCATGAGGAAGTGGAAAAGATCGTCCGTTCCCTGGATGAGCCCACCAAAGAGGTATTGATTGAGGCGCGCGTTTTACAGGTCATCCTTAAACCCAATTTTGACATCGGCATCGACTGGAACGGTTTTTTTAATAGAAAAGACCATAAGAAATTCTCCCTTAAAGGTGTTCTTAAAGATGCCAATATGCCCACTAACCTCGGCCAAATCGGAATCGGCAATCTTGATACCGATGATTTCGCCGCCGAGCTCAAAATCTTGGCCCAAGTCAGCGACACTAAAATCCTTTCCAGTCCCCAGATTTTGGTCACTAATAATGAGGAAGCAAAAATCCATATCGGGGACACGGTCCCTTACATTGTTTCCACCACCAGCGGGACCGGGGACAATGCCATCAGGAGCGAAGATGTGCGGTTTATCGACGTCGGCCTTAAGCTGGACGTCATCCCGACTATCAATGACGACGGGATGGTGACCATGCGTTTGAGGCCGGAAATTTCTTCCGTGGTCGCCCGCGTCACCTCGGACAAAGGGGGCATTCCCCAAGTCAACAAAACGGAAGTGGAGACCTCGGTCATGGTCCAGGACGGCATGACCATCGTGATGGCGGGTTTGCGCAAAGAAGACAAAAGCCATCTGAAGAAAGGCATTCCGGGATTGATGAACATTCCTTATTTAGGGACCTTGTTCAGTAATACTTCCGACACCATCACTTCGACGGAAATTGTGATTTTGATCACCCCGCACATTATCAAAGGCACGGAGGATTACAAAAAGATCGCGGGCAGCATCAAGCCGGCGAAGAAATACGATGAAAACGTGAAAATGAAAGAACCGGCCAACGTTGAAGGTAATAAGCCTCAATAACATAACGCATGGAGAGAATGTATGGGCAAACACAATAAAGTGATCGATGTCAAAAAGTTATTCGCGGCCGGATTTGCCTTAATGATGTTGGTTTCATGGGGAGGCCTGACGTATGCGCAGGAAGCTCTCCCGGAAGGCATACCTCCGGTAAAAACCGATGATCCTGCCGCCCAGTCCCAGCAGGAGCGCGAGCAATTCGTCAAAGAAATCCGCCGGGTCGAGAATTTAAACCGCAAATACACCAAACAAATCGATGAAATCAAGGAATTATTGGCTGAAAAAGACGCGGATTTTCAAAACCGGATGAAGGAATTGGAAGAAAAACTGGCCCGGCAGGAGGACGATCAAAATAAAAAAGCGGTCGCCCAGGAGCAGATCCGGCAAACCGCCCAGGAATTGGAATCCAAAACCAATGAAATGCTGTCCAAGGGCGGCGATTTGGATCCGGAAGACCAGCAGTTTAAAGATGAGCTGGCCAAGGCCCATTATAATATGGGGAACATTTATTATGAGCGCGGTGAATATCAGCGGGCCGTGGTCGAGTATTATCAGGCGGTGGATTTGGCCCCTAATGATCCGGACACCCATTATAATCTGGCTTTTGTCAGCGGGGAATATTTGTCAGACCAGGAAACGGCGTTAAAGCATTATCAATGGTATTTATACCTGAAACCGAATGCGGATGATTCCCCTCTGGTCAATGAAAAAATCATACAGGCCAAGCTTCATTTGCGTTCTCATGTGGATTCGGTGCTTGATAAGGACAATGGCCATTATAATTTGACGCGTTGAGGTTGTGTGTTCCGAAATCTTGGTTTTGAGATTTGAAATTTGAGATTTGATTTTAAATATGCCCACTAAGATCCATAATATTTGTTTAACTATCGGATTGTTGCTGGCGGCCGTTCCTGTTGCTTGCGCCAATAATTTGAGTGTTTCCAACGTTTCTTTGGGCGCTCGCGACCCGGGCACTAAGACCCTGGTGGTCAAATTCGACCTTAGCTGGGAGAATTCCTGGCGTAATAAAATCAACCATGATGCGGTATGGTTGACCGCGCGTTTAAATAAGAATCTGTGCCAGATTTCCGCTGCGGGCTTAAATCCGGCTGGTTCATCGACGGGTACGGCAACTAATTTGGAATTTTACGCGCCTTCCGACAAATACGGCGTTTTTGTCCGCCGTTCATCCAACGGCAGTGTGGGTAATGTTTCCACTCAAAATGCGCAAATGACCATCAACTACGATAGCTGCGGATTCACGGACAGCGATCAGGTGTCTGCCGGTATTTTTGGGATGGAAATGGTCTTTGTTCCGCAGGGTTCTTTTTTTGCCGGTGATTATGACACTGGCACGGCTTCCCTAAATAAGGGGAGTGCGGACAATGCCCCCTGGTATATTAATAGTGAAAATGCCGTTTCGGTTGCCAATCCTGCCAACAATGGTTTTCATTATGTTTCCAATAATAATGCCGGAGAATATGCCACCGGCTCCACATTTACTATTCCGGCCCCCTTCCCTAAAGGATACGGTCCTTTTTATGTGATGAAATATGAAATCACGGAAGGGCAATGGGTTGAGTTTCTTAATTCATTACCGGCCGCTGCCCGCGCGAACCGGGATTTGACGGACAATGTCCATAAAAATTCCGACAGCGTGGTTGAACGTAATACGATTGCGTGCTCCGGATCGCCTTTGACCTGTTCCACCCAACGGTCTTCCCGGGCAGTGGGTTTTTTAACCTGGATGGACCTGGCGGCATTTTTGGATTGGAATGCATTGCGTCCCATGACCGAGCTGGAGTTTGAAAAGATCGCCCGTGGTCCGGTTTTGCCGGTCCCCGGTGAATATGTTTGGGGGGCCACGGACATTACTCCGGCCGCGGCCATCAGCGGCAATGAGGATGGCGCGGAAACCATTGCCACTACGGCTGCGAATGCGCGCTATGACAATACAGTGTTAAGCGGCGGGGACGCCTCAGGCGGCGGGGAACATCAAAGGGGCCCATTGCGCGCCGGAGTTTTTGCGACTGCCGCTTCGACCAGGTCCATGGCCGGCGCCGGCTATTATGGTGTCATGGATTTAGGGGGTAATTTGAAGGAACGGGTGATCAATATCGGCAATGCCGCGGGTCTGGCATTTACAGGCAGCCATGGCAACGGTGGATTGACCGGGGCCGCCGGTTATGAAGGCAATGCGGATGTCAGCGCCTGGCCCGGCTTCGATGCCGCAATCGAGCGCGGGGTCACCGGTGCTGATGGTTCCGGTTTTCGCGGCGGTTCCTGGGCGGACAGCGCGGACCGGTTAAGGACTTCCGACCGGCATGAAGCGGTATTAACATTATCAACGGCCGCCGGCACCTTCGGCGGTCGCGGGGCAAGGACGTACGATGGGAATTAAGGGAATGACAATGAGAGTGTTTGTTTTTCTTATTTCAATTCTTTTATTTTCACCACAAGCCTGGGCTAACAATTTGCAGATCAATAATTTGAACGTTGTCAGTACGGACACGGCCGCCAATACCATGACATTCACTTGTGATGTGGCCCAGGACAATAGCTGGCGCAGCACGGTCAATTTTGACGGGGTTTGGATTTTTATGAAATATTCTACTGACGGCGGCATTACCTGGGACCACGCCAGCATGGCCGGTTATGGGACCAATCCGGCAGGTTTTTCCGTTCCAAGCAACTTTGAGACAATTGTACCAACTGATGGAAGAGGATTTTTTCTTAAAAGGACGGATTATGGTTCCGGTGCCACTGCCGTTAACGGCCTGAAATTTGTGTGGAATTACGGCCAGGACGGTGTTTCCACCGCGGTCGCCGCCGCCGCCAATACCGTCCACAAAATTTTCGGCATTGAAATGGTCTATGTGCCCCAGGGCGCTTTTTACGCGGGGGACGGCAACAGTTCTTCGGAGTACCGCTTTAAGCAGGGCAGCGCGGACGATAATCCATGGTACATTCAAAATGAAAATGCCATCACCACCGGCAATGCCGCATCCGGAGGGTATTACTATCAAAGTACCGGCGCCAACGGCGAAAACAGTTCCGGGAACCCCTTTTTGGTCCCGGCTTCCTTCCCTAAAGGATATGCGCCTTTTTATGTGATGAAATATGAATTGACGGAAGGGGAGTGGGTGGGCTTTTTCAATACTTTATCGCCGCAGGCAAAAGCCAACCGCGATATCACTGCGGCGGATTTAGGCGGTAAAAATTCCAACAGCACGGTCAATCGCAATACGATTTCCTGGGACCCGTCCAAGCCCTCTTCCAAAGCAACAACGGCGCGTCCTTCGCGTCCGGTCAGTTATGTGTCGTGGCCGGATGTGGCGGCTTATGCGGCATGGGCAGGATTACGTCCAATGACGGAATTGGAATATGAAAAAGCCGCGCGCGGCAAGGACATTATGCCGGTCACGGACGAATTTGCCTGGGGGGCAACTTCTTATACAGTCGCGGGGTCCGCTGACATTTTTCCGGCCAACAGCGATGAAGACGGGACTGAAACCATTGCCAACAGCGCGGCCAATTTGAGCCGCAATGCCTTGGGGTATTCTTCGGGAGACGGCCGGGCTTCCGGCCCTGCGGCCAACCAGGCAGGGCCTTTGCGGGTGGGGGTTTTCGCGGCCACATCCACCAACCGCATCAGCGCGGGCGCTGGTTTTTACGGCAATATGGAGCTTTCGGGAAATTTAGCCGAACCGGTGGTGACGCTTGGCCGGATTCAGGGACGACAGTTTTTGGGGACCCATGGCACAGGGCGGTTGACCACGCTCACCGGGTATGAAGGCAATGCCCCCAATACCGATTGGCCGGGGATCGATACCGCCAATGCCAATCGCGGGGTCAGGACCACTGTGGGGATAGGTTATCGCGGCGGGGACTTTGCATCTTCGAACCTTCGGGCGTTTCAATTGTCTTCCCGGACTTATGCGGCCAAAGACCCTGATTCCCAGGGGTATTATCAGCGTTATGACGCGAATTCCGGTGTTTTCCAGGGAGGGCGTTTAAGCCGTACTGCGCCGTAAGTTTTTTTTGAAAGATTTTAGATATTATCTAATGCCCAATAAAGGTTTAAAATTGAGAATAACGCCTCAACCATGGGATTTCTTTGTTTTGGCGGTCCTGTTCCTGGTTGGGTTTTTGTCTTCGCCGGCCCTGGCCCAGTATTCCGGCGGTCCCCAGACCGCCACGGCGGAAACCACCATCGGCACCGATATCTTCAAAGGCGGCGCGCAAAATTTTTCCACCGCGGCCGCATCCGGCGCGGCCGGTGCCCTTTCCCATGGGACAGCGGCAAAACTTGTTTTTACGGTCACACCTTCCGCAACCAAGCACTTTGAGAAATTTGAACGCCAGCCGGTAGTTGTGGTGCAGGACGTTAATGGCAATGTGGTCACTAGCGATAATTCCACCCAGGTCAGCCTGGAAATCCTTAATAATCCCGGTAATGGCCAATTAAAGGGAACTGCAACCATGACCGTTGTAGCCGGTGTGGCCCAATATACGGATTTGCAGATTAACCGGGGAGGACAATTATATAC
>JACQQW010000252.1 GCA_016206745.1 Candidatus Omnitrophota bacterium
CCGTTAGAATAATTAAAAATATCAAGAATTTATCGATTTATTTAGACATTGGCTCTTTTAAAGGACAAAATAAAGAAGAAATTCTTCATTTCAATCGGGAGGCATGTATGGCAAGGATATTATTGATTGACGATGATCGGGACATGTCGCATTTAACCAGTACGGCCCTTATGAAAAAGGGCCATGAAGTCTTGTGTTTTCAGGAAGCCAAGAAAGGAATTGAAGAAGCGAAGAGGCAAAAACCGCACCTGATTTTAATGGATGTCATGTTGCCTGGGATGGATGGCGGGCAAGCAGTTAAGCAATTAAAAATGGATCCCGATTTGAAAGATGTCCCGGTGGTATTTTTGACCGCGCTGGTGTCCGCAGACAAAGAAGGGCCGGAAGAGGTTGGAATAAAGGTGGACGGCCTTACCTACAAAACTTTGGGGAAACCTTATGAAATCGAACAGTTATTAAAAACAGTGGAAGATATTGTAAGAAAATGAAGCGGAACAAACATGCGGTCATTATTGTGTTCATTGTTTGGGCACTGATTGTCGGCCTGGGATGGGCGCTGCTCTCTCACTATGAAAATGTTCCAGGACAGTCCCAACCTTTACCGGAACATTGGCCGCTTGCCACTAAGGTCCGGCGAACACCCGGTTTACCTACGCTGCTTATGTTCGTCCATCCGCATTGCCCGTGCAGCCGCGCCAGCGCGGGGGAACTGTCTCTGATTATGGCCCATAGCCAGAAAAAAGTGCGCGCCCAGGTGCTTTTTTTAAGACCGGAAACACTTAGTGAACAATGGGTGAAAACAGATCTTTGGGACAGCGCCATGCGGATCCCCGGGGTTGAAGTCGTCATGGATGATCAGGGGAAAGAGGCCAGGATCTTTCACGCCAACGTTTCGGGACAGGTGATGCTTTACGATGCCCGAGGCAATTTGGTTTTCAGCGGAGGGATCACGCCTTCCCGCGGGCATCAAGGCGATAATGATGGCCGGGATGCTATTGTTTCCTTTTTGACCAAGGGGATCATTCTTCATAAACAAACGCCATTTTTTGGTTGTCTATTGTTTAGCAGCCTGCAGCAATCTTAAGGAGACCAAGGACATGGGGAATACGGAGGCATTAAAAAACATGGATAGGGCGGTGCAAGAGAGGACGAAGGTCTTGTTCTTAGAGCATCAGCAGAGAATTTTTAAGCAAACAGACCGTCTATTTGTCGGGCTCATGATGTTCCAGTGGATTGCGGGCATTGTGATCGCGTTGGTTATTTCTCCAAAAACATGGATGGGCCCGGCCAGTCAAACGCATGCGCATGTATGGGCGGCCATTTTTTTAGGCGGAGGGATTGCCTCTTTCCCCGTTGCTTTGGGCATTTTTGCGCCGGGACGCATTATGACGCGCAATGTGATCGCTGTGGCGCAGATGTTGTTCTCGGCTTTGCTGATACACTTGACCGGCGGAAGGATTGAAACCCATTTTCATGTGTTTGGCTCATTGGCGTTTTTGGCTTTTTACCGCGATTGGAGGATCCTTATACCGGCGACCATTGTGGTGGCCATCGACCATATGGTCAGGGGGATATTTTGGCCTCAGTCCGTTTTTGGCGTTTTGACGGCAAGCCCATGGCGCTGGGTGGAGCATGCCGCATGGGTGATTTTTGAGGATATTTTTTTGATCAGATCCTGCCGGCGCAGTGTGGTGGAGATGCGGCATATTGCTGAAAGGACCGCTCAATTAGAGGCCCATAACCAGCTTGTCGATGTGAAGGTTAAAGAACGCACCCGGGAATTGTTTGAGTCGAAAGAAGAACTTGCGTCTGAAATCACCGAGCGCAAAAAGTTGAAAAATATGATGATCCAATCCGAGAAGATGGCGGCCGTGGGCCAGCTCGCTGCGGGGGTGGCGCATGAGATCAACAATCCGGTGGGTTTTATCAGCAATAACATAGAAATGCTGGAGCAATACACCACGGATTATACCAAGATTTTGAGAATGGTTGAGAATTTACAGAAAAGCATTGAAGAAGAAAATATGGAGAAGGCAAAATCCATTGTTAAAGCAATGTCCCAATTTGAACAAGAAATCAATCTGGATTATATCATCAACGATACCGGTAAATTATTGCAGTATACTCAAAGAGGAATTGAACGGATCCAGAAGATTGTCATGGATTTGCGCACGTTCGCCCGTGAAGATCATGGTGCGATAGATTTTGTGAAGATTGAAGAGGTCATTGACAGCATATTAAGCATTGTGCAAAACGAGCTTAAATATAAAGCTGAATTGAAGAAGAATTATGGCGATACGCCTTTGGTCAAATGCAACACGCAGAGAGTGGGACAAGTTTTTATTAATTTACTTGTCAATGCCATTCAAGCAATAGAGAAAAAAGGGGCCATTGAGGTCAAGACGTACAAAGAAGACGGCCACGTGTGTGTTGATGTGCGCGACACGGGCAAGGGGATTGAACCAAAGAATTTAGAAAAGATTTTTGACCCTTTTTTTACCACCAAACCTGTTGGGCAGGGAACGGGGCTGGGCCTAAGCGTCAGTTATGAAATTATAAAAAAACATGGCGGGGAAATAAAAGTCCAATCTAAAATCGGGGAGGGGACAGTATTTACGGTCCAGCTTCCCGTCAACTTATGAGTGTTTCACAGGGGGGATATTATGACTGCTTTAAATATGAAAAAGATTGAGCAGAGGTTAAGAAATATCCAAGCTAAAGAAATTATGTCCCGGTTTGTCATTACTATCAAGGACAATGAAACCGTCATGAGTTTGGCCCACCTGATGATGCGTTTTAAAATCAGCGGGGCCCCGGTCATGGATAAAAACGGGGGAATTTGCGGTATTGTGACAGCCACGGATCTTTTTAATTTAATGAGAGATTTTATAAAAAATGTTGAGCGGGGAACAGATATGAGCAATTATGCAGACATGGAAATTAACATGCTTATGACCAAAGATGTGGTGACCATTACCGAGGAAACGAGTTTATATGAAATTATGCAGATCATGTGTGAACGAAACATACATACCTTGCCCGTGATGACCGCATCAAAGAGCGAAATGACCGGGGTGATCGGAAGACGAGACATCATCAATGCATTTTATATGGGGAACCGAGGGGGGTCATAATGCCTAAAGAAATCCAGGTCTTATTTTTAGATGACGAAGAAAGCATCATTGACGGGGTGCAGCGGTTATTTATCCGGGAGCCGTATGGAATATTTGGCACGACCAGCCCGGATCAAGCCAGAGAGGCCATGGCGAAGGAGAAAATAAAAGTGGTGGTCAGTGATTACCGCATGCCGGATATTTCAGGCGTGGAATTCTTAAGAGAGGTCAAAGGGCAATATCCGGATATAGTGAAAATCCTGTTCACCGGTTATACCGATTTCTCCGCCGCGGAGGAGGCGATTAATGTGGGTGAAGTCTACCGTTTTATCAGCAAACCGTGGAAGACCGCGGAATTATTATCCACGATACGCCAATGCATCGAGCATTATGATCTGGTCCGCGCGGCTAAAACCAAAGAAGAGGAGTTGGAATTTAGCAATAAAAAATTGAAGGCGATGTATGAAATGCAAAAAGAATTTACGTCCACGGTTTCGCATGAATTACGCACGCCGTTGGAATCGATCAAGACCGCGATCGATTTGGTCGTTAAAAGGATGGTGGGGGAAATCAATCAAGAGCAGGAAGAAGTTTTGGGCCGGGCCAAGAG
>JACQQW010000257.1 GCA_016206745.1 Candidatus Omnitrophota bacterium
CGCTATTAGAATCCAGCGGCGGCGGACAAACAGCGACAACAACAGATAAACGCTGACAACCCGCACGCATAAAGCGCAGAAAATAAACATGAATGAAAACAAGGAATGAAAAAATTGCGCGGGCTTGTCGGTAAAGGATGAACACAGCGCATAAAAAAACGCGGTCAGCACATTGGAAATCTTATACATGGCAAAATTCAGATGAAAAAACGCCATGGGCATCTGGTCATAGCGGTCCCAAAGCTGTATGCCGCCATGCATAAGGGCATTGGTCACATAAAAAGCGCCGGCATAGGAAAGTAGACTGTCCGTATAATCGACAAAGGTCACGTTAAAATGGACGAATCTTTCCGGAAACAGGACCGCGCCCAGGGCGTAACACAACACCAAAGTAATGCCGATATCCTGCCAGAATACTTTTATGCGGCGCGCGTGATGGTTCATTGGCCGCCTTCTTTGACCGCGACCCGCTTCATGGCCGTCAAATACCGGCCTTCCGCAACGGGTGTATAATGCTTGATCACATGGTCGGTCAAAAGCATCATGCTGGAGTAATAGTGATAAAAATGCCGGGGCACCGGCCTGGTCAAAAACAATCTTTCCATAAAAACATAGGGCGGCTTGTCCTCTTCCAATTTTTGTATAACGCGGTTTAATTGGTCAACGGTATAAATGCTGGTGCGCACGAAATTACGGGCGCGCATGGGATGTGAAATGACCAAAGGGAAATAATAAAAATACGGCTTGCGTTGGGCCTGCATCAATATTTTGATTTCAAAACTGCTGATCAACGGCACGGCCTGGGCCCTGTCCGTCAGCCGGGCAATCAACGCCGCGTCAATACTGAAATCAGCTTCCCTGCGGTAGTAGTAAACAAGGGTATCATCCGAAGGGAAATCCGTCTCGCTGAAAAAATCCTCATTTTCTTCGCCCAGCGAGTTCCGGGGCACTTTCAGCTCTGCCGGATAGTCCCTGAACAAATGGTTAAAATACGGTTTGCCTTTTTCTAAAGGTTGCGCGACCAATGGATCGGTGACGGGATCCCTGGAAAAATTGAAGCGATTGGGATAACTTAAGAAATTATGGTTTGTCCAAAGGGCCCACACGCACAGAACTAAAATAATCACTTTTGTTTTAAGCCGGGTGGAAACGTCCAGGCGGTCCACAATCATTTTGCCCCAAAAACATAAAACCATGGCATAAGGAACGGACACCACATAATAACTGGTGACCGCGGAGCGGGCAACATAATAGTGGTAAAGCCCAAGGCCATATACGCACAGGACGCAGACTAAAATATGACGGCGGTGGATTTTTTTGAAGGCCAGCAATGACCCGACCGTAAGCAATGTCAACACATAGACGCCGGGTACCACAAACCCCATCAGGGACGCCAAAAACTGCCGGTCCAGCAAACTGCTGTAAATTGGAGTGACGCCAAACCCGCTGATGAAATATTCTATGAATTCCCCCACATTGCGCCAAAATGGCGCCGTCCAAACCGCCTCTGTGATAAAAACGCGCAATAAAACGAAGGCAACGGCCACTGGCATAAAGGCCAACATTATGTATAAAGGAAGACGGGCAACCGTAAAACCTATGTAGTCACGCCAGGAGCGCAGGCATAGGTGCGCGCAGATATAGAAGTAATAAGCCGCCGTAAGATACACTCCGTCGGAGGGAATATAAAATAATTGCGCCCCGCAAGCGCAGCCTGCGGCGGCCAGGGACCACACGGATGGCTTTCGTATATGCGCGGCAACGGCAAAAAAGAACAAAATATCGAACCAATACCGTAAAACCGTGGCGCTGCCGTAGGTAAAGACAAAGGGATAAACACCGGTGTTAAACATTTGTATTTTCAGCATAAACAACACGCCTGCCGCCGCCAAAGCGGCGCTGGCCAGCCACTGCCGCAGGAAGAAAAAGCACATAATGTAATAAATAATTGTCCCGTAGATCATGGTCAAGAACCCGGCCTCATAACTAAAGCCTCCCAAGGCCCGCATGGCTGATCCAAATATAACACCCACGCCCGGCCCGTACTGGCTGATGGTATCCACGTCCGCAACGCATCCATTGATATACGCCAATGCCGGCCCAAAAATAAAACTGTCATTATGATGGAATTGCTCGCCGAAGAAAGCCCTGGCCGCGACAGCGGAAACATTAGGGACATCAATGATAAAAAAAATGGCCAACGGCATCAACCCGGTCAATATGCGGCTTAAGGGCCGCGCATGCGTGCCGGTAAAAAGGAGGTCCCGCCATGCCTTGAGGCCGCGTTCCATAAACGGCCAAAAAATTTTATTCAAAAATGCCAGGGCCAGTACCAGCCCGGCGGCGGCCGCCGCCAGCGCCGGCCGGTCTTGGTACACGGCCTTCTTAAAAAGAGCGGACAGCAAGAAAACCGTCAAAACGGCTTCCACGGCCATAAAACATTTAAGACGCGCCATAAATGGAATGTCGGCCGCGCGGCCGCGCCGGAGCCATACGAAAACGCACATCAGCCCAATGCATGCGGCGATAAAAAAACGAAAAACCGCGCTTTCCCATTCGGGGTCAAGCAAGTACCGCCATTCCGGCACCACTGCCTGGGCCAACGGCTGCGGCACCCGGATAAAACTCAATATCCAGGACAGCAATGCAGTCAGCTGCACAGCCTCCAACACAGCCAGCACGGCGAACCATCCTATATTACGGATTTCCATGGGCATTAAAACTTAACTCTTATGTTTAAAAGCCGCCAAATATTTACCTTGGGCCTGAAGCACATAATGCGTGTTCACATAATCCAAAAGCGCGCCTAAGCCGGTTTGGACTTTTTGATTGAGCAATTTCTTTTCCACAAAAATATACGCTGGGGGGGCTTCTTCCAATTGCCGTACTGTTTTTTGGAGGCGCCCATACGTATGTAAGTATGTCCCTCTCACCTCAGCCGCTTGCATGTGGGCGGATTCCATCAGAGGGAAATAATAAAAAAACGGCCGCCGGTCAGCAAGCATTAAAATCCTGACTTCAAAACTGCTGATCAAGGCCACCCTCTCACGCGGGGCTGTCCGTTGTTTAATAAAATCCGCGTCGGAATTTAAATCCCCCGCAAATCCTTCTTCATAAAGGTGTTTTTCCAGACGCCAGTCAAACCCGGCCAGATTGAATATATTGGGATAATACGTGAACAAATAACTCGTTGCCAAGGCGCATAAAGTTGACATGGCCAGCGCCCCCGCGCATGTCCTGCGCATGCCCGTCTTGAATGGCCGCAGCCCCTTCCCCAGCCAAAAACAAATGACCAATACCAACGGGACACAAACAGCGTAATAACTGTTCACCCCGGAGCGGTGGATGAAATAATGGTAAAGCCCAAGGCCGTACACGCATAAAACAACGGCAAAAACATTTTTGTAATTGATTTTTCTTAACCAAAGCAATGCCCCTGTCAAGATAAGGGTGAAGGCATATAGGACGGGAATGATAAAGCCCATGATAAAAGCAAAAAATTGCCGGTCCTTAAGACCTTCCGTCATGGGCAAAGCGCCCCAACCCTGGGTGAACAACCCGGCAAACTCAAACGTGTTGCGCCAGAAATCCGCCTGAAAAACGGACCCCTGGCCGATGATTGCCAGTATGGCCAGCGCCACAGCCAACGAAACTACCAGCATCTGCGCGGAAAAAGCTCCAACGCGTCCCAAAGTCCAGCGCTGTTGATGCCCGAATACCGCCGCATACACCAAAAAAGCCGCTAGCATATACACCCCGGCATCCACCATCCATGCCAGCGCGAATCCAACGGTCACCGCCGCGGCCCATAGCCACAATTGCTTAAAAGTTTGTACGTGCCGCCAAACACAGAAAAAGAAAATAACATCCGGCCAATGGCGAAACGGCGTGGCGCTGGGGTATTGCCAAACCAAAGGCGCCACCCCCCAATGGAATAATTGCAATTTAATGGCCAGTAAAACCGCGAAGGCCGCGAGCAGGGCGCTGTTCAGCCATTGCCGCACGAAAATATACAACCCGGCATAATAAAGCAAGACGGTCGTCATAATAAACTTAACCGCCGTGGGATAATCAAATCCGCCCATAGGCCGGCATAGTTCGCTGACGATGACGGGCAAAGCCGTACTGTATTCGCTGGTAATGTCCCTGTTTAAAACCAGGCCTGTCAAGTGCGCCCAGCCGGGGGCCATGAGCATGCTGTCCAAATGATAAAATGCGTCCCGGCTGAACATGCGCCCCAGCACATTGCCGAAATCTACGGGCCACAAAAGCGCAAACACCAGCCCTAAAAACCCAAGGTCCCAAGCCAATGGCCATGGCAGGGCCTCCATCCCCGCCCAACGCGCGCGGACCATCCTTCCCCAATGCCCCAGTTCCGGCCAAAAAACCCTCGATAAAAAAGCCATGACCAAAGAGCCGTATAACAAGACCCGCGCCCAAATGGGATTTCCCCATAAAAGAACTTTAAACGACGCGAACGCTTCGACGAAGACCCAAAACCCCATGACCATGGCGTAGGGAAGCAATGATGCCCACAGCCGCTGTTCATTGATGCGGCGGCGCAAAATAAAGACCCTGACTGCCTGGATGGCAATGGCGGCAAGCACAAACAGACGGTAAAGGCCCATTTCACGTTCAGGGCGCACTTCAGGCAAATAAACCGGAAACAGGCGGTGGACAAAATCCGCCGGAACAATGGGGACAAAAGAAAAAATAACGGCGCAGGCAATTAAAACCTGCACAGCGTCAATAAAGCCAATCACAGCGATTGCCGTAATATTGCCGATGGCGGGATTGCGGCGCAGATAGTCAAGGATATCGCTCACCAGTGCTCCGTAAACTTAATTAATCTTTGCGCTTAAGCGCGGCCAAATGCCCGTCTTCTTTAAACGGTTCATAATGCCGGCGGATATAGTCCAGCAGAAATATAAGCCCTTTCGTGTTCGCGTCTTTAAAATATTCTTTGGGGTCGGTCGTAGTAAGATATATTTTCTGGATAAAAATCAACCCTGGTTTGCGCGTTTCCAAAAGGTCCAGTTCACGCTTTAGAAAATCCTTGTGGTAAATCGAAGAATCCGCCAGAGTGCGCGCGCGCAGAGGCCGGTTGCCGAACATCGGGGTCGTATAAAACAACGGCTTGCGATTGGCGGCATGCAAAATACGCCAGTCGTAACTGCACAGCAGGGCGACCGGTTCGTCCGGGGACGTCAAACCGGCGATAAAATTACCCTCCCGGGAGAAATCCGACTCTTTACGGTAATAAGCTTTTAAGCTTTCATGATCGGGGAACTGATATTCATACACAAACCCCTGGTCTTTCTCCCCCAATGAATTGACCGGCAATAAAAACGACTCCGTGGTCGCCTCCTGATGAAAGAAATACGGTCTGCCGTCGGGCAAAGGCTCGGCGACCAAAGGATCCACCATGGGATTGCGGGAGAAATTAAAAATATTCGGGTGGCTGATATAGTTATGGTTGGAAAACAAGGCGAAGGCCGACAAGGCCAGCACGCCCAAAGCCGCGCGGGGCCGCCACGCCTCTGGCAAACGGTCAATGCCCTGTTTGATCCAGTAAAAACACACAAACACAAATGGCAAGGCCCGCATGTAATAATTATTGCCCACGCACAGCGCGGCGAAATGCGCGTACATGCTGTACCCATAAACGGACATCACCAAAAAAAACATGGCTTCATAGCGTCCCCGCCCGGTCAAGGCATTAATGACAATAAACACCATTGTCCCCAACAGCACGGTCGGAAGCGCCAGCCCCATCCAGTCATTCAAATATTCCCCGTGGCGCCAGCCGTTAAAATAAGGGCTGTAAACAAACCCGTCCAAGAATAACCGCTGGGCCTCAGACATATTATGCCAGAACAACTTGCCAAATGCGTATTGACCCGCCACTGATGCATAAAAAGCAAACGCGCACACCAACGGCGCTGCATATAGTCCGGCAACCTTCCATAAATTCAATTTTTGTCCAACCACATAAGGACGATACTCTTTGACGATCAAATGCAGGGTCAGATAGGCCCAGAAAGCAAAAATTAAATCCACCCCCGTCGATATGATAAAAAAAGCGGCGAAACCGGCGCAAGCCGCGGCCATCCATAAAAAGCCGCGCCGGTGCGCGCGCATATGCAGGATGATCATCAGCAAAAATAAGCTGTCCGTGCCAAAACGCAGGGCCGTGGAATTGGCATAAGTAAAGGTCATGGGATAGGCAAAGGTGTAAAACATCTGCCATTTTATGCCCATAAAGATCGCGGCCATGCTCAAGACGACGCTCTTGAACAAATAACGCAAAAATATGTAATAACTGACGTATGCCGCCATGCACAACACCACGATCATTTTAAAAACGGTCAAATCCGAAAATCCGCCCACGCGTTCGGCAAGCCAGGCAACGATAAACGGCATCCCGAACCCGTATGTTGTAAATGTATCTATATAAAGCAGGAGACCCTTCAAGCACGCGAACGCCGGCGCCACCACCATCATATCGTAATGGTGAAAATGTTCGCCCATAAACATTTTGGCCACGGCCGCCTCGGGGTCAGGCACATAGATCAATGCCGCGATAAAAACCGCGCAGGCCGCATCCGCCCAAGGGCGCAAGGCCATGATCCAAACGGGATTGGTGAAGGCATACAGGCACGCGGACATAAACCGCCGCACCTGCGGCCAAAAAATTTTGTTAAGAACGCTGAGCATGAGCAGCACATTCAGGGCATATTGCGCCAATTGAGGACGGTGGCTGTAAATGAGCATTTGCCATAAGGCGCATAACTGAAGGGCCGTTAAAACCGTTTCACTTAAGACAAAACCGCAGTCCATCCGTCTTTTCCTGCCCCAGACCAGCCACCAGGCCTGCGCCGCCACAGCCGCCGCAATCATCAGAATATACACGGGCAGTTCATGGGCCGGTTTATACCCGAATATCCGGTGGGCATAAATGACCGCCTGCACGACCTCGACGATGACAAGCCACGAAATTAATGCAATATTAAGACGTTGATATTCACCCACGTTTCCCTCCCCCTTGTGGGGAGGGTTAGGGAGGGGGGGCCACCTGCGCTCCAAACACCACCGGACACCGTAATAGCCCACAACAGCCAAAGGCAAAGACATCAAATAATACATGCCCGGGGTAGACA
>JACQQW010000254.1 GCA_016206745.1 Candidatus Omnitrophota bacterium
GTCCGTCATTACCTGGAAGACCGGTTTCAGATCAAGGCCCCGGAAATGACCACGGAAGAGTTTCTTAATCTTGTTAAAACGTCGCCGGCGCTTAAAGAAGAACATAAACGGATTTTGCGGGATTTTTTAAATGGCTGCGACATGGTCAAATTTGCCAGGCATGAACCCACGGTTGAAGAAGCCCAGGCCAACTTTGATTTGGCCAGGCAGTTGATCGAAGAAACGAGAGATGGAATTTAAAAATCCGATATTTTTGGCGTTTATACCGTTCGTACTGGCCGCGATTTGGTATATGTACCGCCGCCGGCAAGGGGAGGCCCTTGGTTTTTCTTGCGTAAATTTATTCGGGCAAGTTGGGGCAACGTGGAAGACCAGGTTTGGGTCCGCCCCATTTTTATTAAGGGCCCTGGCTGGCGCGCTTTTGTGCATTGCTTTGGCCGGTCCGCGCCAGGTCCTGGAAGAGAGCAAGGTTGCCACCGAAGGCATTGACATTGTTTTGGCCCTGGACTGTTCGGGGAGCATGGCCGCGGAAGATTTTAAAATAGACGGCAGGAGGGCGAACCGTCTTGAAATCATCAAGAAAGTCGTGGCGGAATTCATCAGCCGGCGTAAAAGTGACCAGTTGGCGCTGGTGGGTTTTGCCGGCAGGGCGTATACCATCTGCCCTTTGACCACCGACCGCGGCTGGCTGCTGGCGAATTTGGAACGCATTCGCCTGGGGATGATGGAAGACGGCACCGCCATCGGTTCCGGCATTGCTTCCAGTTTGTCCCGCTTTAAAAAAGCGCAAGCAAAATCAAAAATCATTGTGCTGTTGACCGACGGAGTCAATAATACCGGGACCATCGATCCGTTGACGGCGGCGCGCACCGCGGCGGCCATGGGAGTAAAGATTTATACCATCGGCGCCGGGACCAGGGGTTTTGCGCCATTTCCGGCGCGGGACCTCTTCGGCCGCGCGTTTTATCAGAATGTCCAAAGCGACCTGGATGAAGATACTTTGAAGGAAACCGCCCGCATCACCGGCGGACAGTATTTCCGCGCCGTTGACACGGAATCATTGCGCGGCATTTATCAGGAAATCGACCGCCTGGAAAAAACCAAAATCGAACAAACTGGGTATAGGCAATACCAGGAATTGTTCGGCGTCTGGGTGGTTGCGGCATTGATAGTGCTGGCCTTTGAGTTGGGTCTGGCGAATACAGTATTTTTAAAGATCCCATAAATTGATTATGCATTTTGCCAATCCACATATTTTGCATTTGTTATGGCTTATGCCTGTGCTGGCCTGGGCCCTGCATGCATTGCATGCCCGCCGGGAAAAGACCATGGCCAGGTTTATCCAGGCGGATTTATTGCCGCCGGCCGCGCGGGGGTTCTACCGCCGGCGAGGGCGGTCAAAGGCGTTCCTTGTGCTGTTTTGTTTTTTATGCGCGGTATTGGCCCTGGCCAGGCCGCAGTGGGGCTATGAACTGCGGGAGGTCAAACGCCGGGGGCTGGATATTTTAATTGCTGTGGATGTGTCCAAGAGCATGTTGACGCAGGACGTCTCTCCCAACCGCCTGGAAAGGACAAAACTGGCCATTAAAGACCTGATCAGAAAATTAAAAGGGGATCGGGTCGGGCTGATCGCTTTTGCCGGAGAGGCCTTCCTGGTCTGCCCTTTGACCGTGGACTATAACGGGTTCTTATTGAGTTTAAATGATTTGAATGTGGAGACCATTCCCAGGGGAGGCACCGACCTCTCCAGCGCCATTGAAGAGGCCATCAAGGGTTACGGGGACAAAGGGCAGCCGTATAAAACAGCCATTTTGGTCACGGACGGGGAAGACCAGGAGGGCGATTGCCTGAAGGCCGCGGGCAAAGCCAAGGGCAAAGGCGTTACGGTATATACCGTTGGGGTCGGCACCCGGGAAGGGGACTTGATCCGGGTCCAAAATGAACAAGGCCAGTGGGAATTCTTGAAAGACTCCCAGGGCAATTATATTAAATCCCGGCTCAATGAGAACCTTTTACAACAGATCGCCTACATCACCGGCGGGGCGTATGTGCGCTCCAGCGGCGCCCAATTCGGCCTGGATTATTTATACGATCAGCAATTGGCAGCCATTGAAAAACATGATATAGACAGTAAAATCGAAAAGAAATACCATGAACAGTTCCAGTGGTTTTTAGCGGCGGCCCTGATCGCTTTGATGGCAGAGGCTGCCTTACCGGCGTGGAA
>JACQQW010000255.1 GCA_016206745.1 Candidatus Omnitrophota bacterium
AAAAGAAAAAAGGCGGCGCCGGGTCCAAGATCGTCGGCAAGTCCCTCCGTCAAGTTTTGCCGAATTTACAGCGCATTAAAATCAATCTCTCAGGCACCGTCCAGCGCGCCCTGGTCTGCGCGTCCTGCATCCAGGCCAATAAAGTCGTCAGATCGGTCTGACATCCTTAAGCATCAACTGCGGCACCGGGGCTTTGTTCCAGTCATCAATCCCTAAGGTATAGGCAACATCCACTTTTGCCCCTAATTTCACCGTTTCTTTAAATGAAGCCATGCCAAAGCCAACCGCGCTGTAACTCTTTACCCCATCCGTCACCCAAAATTTCAAGGTCTCACGCCCCAGCACCACCGGCGCGCTTTTGACCGTCAGCTTTCTGGAACAAAATACCGGCGCGGGATTTCCCTCCCCATGCGGTTCCATGGATCCAATGATTTCCACCAAATCCAAATCAATGCTGGACAATGGAATTTCGCAGTCAATGTCCAGAATAGGGATCATTTGCTCCATGGTCAAAATATCCCGGGCAAACTCATTAATCGCGATTCTAAACGGCCCGACATTCTCATGTTTTAAACGCAGGCCCGCCGCGCGTTTATGTCCCCCATAATTATCCAGCATCGCCGCGCAGCTGGCCAGGGCCTCATGCAAATGGAACCCTTCAATGGAACGCGCCGACCCTGTTCCCAACCCGTCTTCCACTGAAATCACAACCGTAGGTCGGTAATATTTTTCCACAATGCGGCTGGCCACAATGCCCAAAACCCCCTTGTGCCAGCCTTCCTTGGCCACGACGATGATTTGGCTGGCCTTTAATTCTTCCTGGGCTTCGATCATGGCAATGGCCTCTTCCACCACCGACAATTGCATTTTCTGCCGGTCCTGGTTATGCTCTTCCAAACTGCGGGCCAGGGCATTGGCCGTGTCAAAATCTTCGCACAGCAGTAAATCCAAAGCAATGTTGGCGGAATCCATGCGCCCGGCGGCATTGAGCCTGGGGCCTAAAATAAACCCGATATAATACGGCTTCATTTTCTTGCCGGAAATCTTCGCAGCCTCGAGCAAAGCGCGTAAGCCCAATTTGGCCGTGCGCTGGATCAATGGAAGGCCCCTTTTGACAAAAATGCGGTTTTCCCCGCGCAAGGCCACCACGTCCGCCACGGTGCCGATGGCCACCAGGTCCAAATCTTCCTCGGGGACATGGCCCAACAAAGCCTGCGCTAATTTCGCCACCAGCCCCACCGCGGATAAATTCTTAAACGGGTATAAACAATCCGGCCGCTTGGGATCAATAACGGCCAATGCCGGCGGGACCTTATTTCCGTCGGGTTCGTGATGGTCAATGACAATCACATCAATGCCGGCGGCCATAATGGCCGCGACCGGCTCAAAAGCATTGATGCCGCAATCGACCGTGATGAGCAAATGGATGCCCTGCGACCGGGCAAATTCGGCAATAGAATTATTGAGTCCATAACCCTCTTCCATGCGATGGGGGATATAGTTGATGGCGCTGACTCCTAAGCGTTTGAGCGTGCGGCGCAATAAAGCGCTGGAGGTCACCCCGTCCACGTCATAATCGCCGTAAATAAGCACTTTTTCTCCCCGTGCCCGCGCATCTTCGATGCGCTTGACCGCCCGGTCCATGTCGGTCAATAAAAAAGGGTTATATAAAGAAGGAAGGTCGGCGGACAAGAATGATTTGGCCTCAGCCACAGTGGTGACGCGGCGGTTGATCAATAACTGGGCGATGATGGGATGGATGTCCAGGCCATCGCTCAACATTTTCTGGGCCAGCGGGTCTGGCGTTTTGACCTGCCACTGTTTTTCCATGGTTACATCTTTTCCGGGGCACAAACACCCAATAAATTTAAACTGTTGTTAAGGACAATGCGGACAGCTTCGATCAGCGCCAAACGTTCGGCGGAGAGGTCTTTATCGGCTTCATCCAACACCCGGTGGAAATTATAAAATTTATGAAGGCCCCCGGCCAATTCCTGCAAATAACACAACAGGGCAAACGGCTCCAGGGTCTTGGCGCAAGCGATCAACACTTCCGGGTAAAACCCGATATTGCGCATCAAGTCTATTTCTTCAGGCTTGTCCAAACGGCCGATCCCCGAAGTCTTCGGCTCGATCCCCGACTCGGCTCTGGCTTTGCGGATAATGCTGTGGGTACGCGCGTGGGCGTATTGGATGTAATAGACCGGATTTTCCGCGCTCTGGCGTTTGGCCAATTCCAGGTCGAATTCCAAATGGGAACTGGCCTGGCGCATCAGAAAAAAGAACCGGGCCGCGTCTTTTCCAACCTCTTCCATGACTTCCCGCAGGCTGATGAATTCCCCCCGGCGGGTGGACATGGACACTTCTTTGCCGTCCCGGAAAATGGTGGCCAATTGCACGATAATGACATCCAGATCGTCCGGGCTTTTGCCCAAAGCGCCGGCCGCGGCTTTGATGCGCGGGACATAACCGTGATGGTCCGGGCCCAGAATATTGACGATACGCCCGAACCCGCGGTCGAATTTATTTTTGTGATAAACGATGTCCGGGGTCAAGTAAGTGTAATCGCCGTTGCTTTTGCGCACCACGCGGTCTTTATCATCGCCCCACAGGGTCGATTTAAACCACCACGCCCCCTCCTGTTCATAAATAAATCCTTTGCCTTTTAAATCCGCCAGGACCGATTCAATGGCTTTATAGTCCGCTATTTTAGACTGGTACGACCAAATGTCAAAATGCACATCGAAATCAACCAGGTCCTTCTTGATGACATCCATCAAATACGCCACGCCGAATTGCCGCAAAGCGCCCTCGCTTTGGCGCTCCAGATCAGCCAGGGTTTTAATGCCGTTTTGATCCATGAATTCCTGGGCCATGGCACGGATATAATCGCCCTGGTACCCGTCTTCGGGAAACGGCACGTCCTGACCCAATAACTGCCTGGCGCGCGCGCCGATGGAACGGCCCAAAATATTGATTTGATTGCCTTCATCGTTGACATAATATTCTTTTTTGGCGTCAAAGCCGACCGTTTTAAGGATATTGACCAAAGTATCGCCCACCGCGGCCTGCCGGCCATGGGCCACAGTCAATGGCCCGGTGGGATTGGCACTGACGAATTCCAGGCAAAATTTCTTCCCCTGGCCATAAGCGGATTTACCGTAATCCGCTTTCTGGATAAAAACATCGGACAAAAAACTGTAAAAACCAGCCCGGGACAAAAAGAAATTAACAAACCCCGGGGCTTTGACTTCAATGTTGGCAATGTGATCTTTAAGAGGATGTTGGCGCAGAATGTCGCTGATGGCAGGCATCAACTGTCCGGCAATGGCCATGGGACTTTTCTTGAGCGCGCGGCTTAACTGTAAAGCGATATTGCATGAAAACTCGCCATGCTGTTTATCGGCGGGCGTGTCAATAATAATGGAAGGCCGGCCGGCTTCGGGGCAGGTGGTTTGGACGGCCTGATCTATGATCTCCTGCAACTGTCGGCGGATATCGCTGTACATAAAAGACTAAAGACCATAGACAAAAGACCATAGACAAAAAAACAACAAAAAACCAAAATTAAAACAACAATGCATCCTAAGGTCTATGGTCTGTGGTCTATAGTCTAAAAATTCAGATTAACTTTTTGTAAATTTAACCTTCGGAGCATCCTGCCACAAATGTTCCAGGCCGTAGAACTCACGGGTCTGGGGTTCAAAAACGTGGACCACAACATCGCCCATGTCCAAAAGAACCCAGGCGCCTTCCGCAGGGTCCTGGGACGTCCCAAAACCTTTCAGATTTCTGGCCGGGTGGGCCTTGGTCCCAAGCTTGGCCAGGCCCTCATTAATGCCTTCCGCAATGGATTTCACATGACGGCCGGAGGTGCCGGTGCCAATGACAAAATAATCGCAGAAATTGACCAATCCCCGCATATCAAGGATCATCACATCCTGCGCTTTTTTGTCATCCGCGAATTTAGCTGCTTGTTGGGCTAATTGTCTGGAAGTTAACGCTTTGGTACGAATAGAACGCGCTCCCCAATTACTTTTTCTTGAGCTTGGCCGCCTGGTCTTTGCTTAATACGCGCCAGCATTCATGCGGGCCTTTGGGGGACTTGGCAACGGCGAAAAACCTGCCGCTTTTTTCTTTGACCTGGTAATC
>JACQQW010000256.1 GCA_016206745.1 Candidatus Omnitrophota bacterium
GCGGTGGACATCGCGCGCGATTTCGACCATCCCGCCGCAGTCATCATCAAGCACAATAACCCTTGCGGTGCCGCGGAAGATAAGATTTTGGATAAAGCCTATACAAAAGCGTTTAAGTGCGATTCCCTGTCCGCTTTCGGGGGGATCATAGGCCTCAACCGGCCTGTGGACATCAAGACCGCGCGGGCCATCGTTAAAAGTGGTTTTATGGAATGCGTGGTCGCGCCGCGATTTGACGGTGAAGCGCTTAAGGTCTTGTCGGAAAAAAAGAACCTGCGTCTTTTGGAATTGGACATCCATGGCCTGCCTGAGGAAAAGTACGATTATAAGAAAATCTCCGGCGGGCTTTTACTGCAGGACAAAGACAACCGTGCCGTAAAGGCGGAAGAACTAAAGACCGTCACCAAACTTAAGCCGACCAAGGCCCAGGCGGCCGCGATGCTTTTTGGATGGAAGGTGATCAAGCATGTCAAATCCAATGCCATTGCTTTGATCAAGGGCGCACAGACCGTCGGTATCGGTGCGGGGCAAACCAGCCGGGTGGACTCCGCCATCCATGCCCTGCGCAAGGCCGGTCCTTTGGCCAAAGGCGCGGTGCTGGTTTCCGACGCGTTTTTACCAAAAGCCGATACCGTTACCCTGGCGGCCAAGGCCGGGGTCAAGGCCATCATCCAAACCGGCGGCTCCATCGCCGATGAGGAAGTCATCAAAGAAGCGGACAAGCGCAAAATCGCCATGGTGTTTACCGGTGTGCGGCACTTTAAACATTGAACCCCCACGCATACCTCAATTCCTTCACCAATTTTGAACACCATTTGCATCAGCTCAAGGGCAAAGAATTTGATTTAAGCCGGGTCAAAGAGCTCTTGCGTTTATTGGGTAATCCGCAGAATGATTTCAAAATCATCCATGCCGCCGGCACCAAGGGCAAAGGATCTACCTGCGCGTTTTTAAGCCATATTTTGGCCGAGGCCGGATACAAGGCCGGCCTTTACACTTCGCCGCATTTACATAGAGTGAATGAACGTATTCGGATATTATTTACCATCCCTTCACATGGTTTTCCCTCCCCCTTGCGGGGAGGGTTAGGGAGGGGGGTGTTGGTATCAGAAGATTTTCCAGGCTCAATCACCGACGATCAATTATCGAGTGTCCTTGACGCCATGCGCGGGCACATAACGGGAATGCTTGAGCGTGGTTTATTTCTGACTTATTTTGAAGTATTGACGGCCGCAGCGCTGTATTTCTTTAAACAACAGCATGTAGATTTTGTGGTGCTGGAGACAGGGTTGGGCGGGCGTTTGGACGCGACCAACGCGGCCGAGAGTTTGATTGCCGTGATTACGCCCATCAGCCTGGACCATGTGAATATTTTAGGAAACACCATTGCCAGGATCGCCGCCGAGAAAGTGGGGATCATTAAAAACCCGCGCCAGAAGGTGGTCGTCGCGGCGCAGCCCGCAGAGGCCATGGAAGTGATACAAAAGCGATGCCGTGAACATGGGATTATACCGGCGGCTGCCGACTCAGATAAAACGCGGGGTTTGGAAGTTTCTTTAAAAGGCGATCATCAAAGAGGGAATGCTTCAACTGCAATAATTGTGATTGAATTACTGCGCCAACAGGGATATAAAATCACGGACGAAGCCATTGTCCATGGGCTTAAAAATACCCGGTGGCCAGGCCGTTTTGAGCTGCTGCGTCAACAGCCGGTGGTGATTGCCGACGGCGCGCACAATGAATCCTCAGCCAGGGCCTTGGTAGCCACAATAACAAAAGAGTACGCAGGCAGAAAAATTATTTTAGTGCTGGGTTTGTCATCGGACAAAGATATGGGGGCCGTGGCGAGGGAATTAAAATTTTTGGCGGAAACGGTGATTTTGACCAAAGCCGACCACCCCCGCGCCCATGCCTTTACCCCTCCGGAGGCAGGGCAGATGTTCGGCGGTAAAACGTGGTTTATGGCGGACAATGTTAAACATGCTTTGGAGCTGGCTTTGTCCAAGGCCAAAGACGAAGATATAATTGTGGCCACAGGGTCATTGTTTGTTGCCGCGCAGGCGAGGGCTTATTTGTGTACCAATACCAATCATTAAAAGACACCATCGCCGCCATTGCCACCCCAGCCGGGGTAGGCGGGGTCGGCATTGTGCGCATTTCCGGGCTTCAGGCATTGGCTGTGGCAGATGCGGTGTTTCGTGCTAAAAACGGCCAGAAAACGTCCGCGCACAAAGGCTTTACGGCCCATTACGGCTGGGTGGTTGACGGTGAAGACACCGTTGATGAAGCCCTGCTGACGGTGATGCGCGGCCCTAAAAGTTATACCGCCGAAGATGTGGTGGAAATCAGCTGCCACGCCGGAGCCGCGGTCCTGCGGGCGGTATTGGATTTAATTTTGAGCAAAGGCGCGCGCCTGGCCGAACCCGGCGAATTTACCAAGCGCGCTTTTTTAAACGGCCGCATTGACCTGGCCCAGGCCGAGGCTGTTTTGGACATGATCAATGCCCGCACCCAGGCCTTTGCGCGGGTGAGTACGCATCAATTGGCGGGCGAACTTTCAACAGAATTGGCCGGCATCCGCGCGGAGTTGATGGGCCTATATACGATGATCGAAGCGGTCCTCAATTTTCCGGAGGACGATATCGACGCGCAAGGCCGCGCGCAAATTTTGCAGCGCCTCGCGGCGCAAATCGGGCGGGTGGCAAAACTGCTTCATTCCGCCCATAACGGGCGCATCCTCAAACAAGGCATACGCATTGTTTTGTGCGGTAAACCCAATGCCGGCAAGTCGTCCTTGTTAAACGTCCTGCTTAAGCAGGACCGCGCCATTGTGACCGACATTGCCGGCACCACCCGCGACGCGCTGGAGGAGAGCGCGCAAATCAAAGGCGTGCCGTTCCAATTAGTGGACACCGCCGGCATTCTTGAGCCGCGCGATCTCATTGAGCAGGAGGCGGTCAATCGCAGCCATTTATTTATCGACAGCGCGGATTTGGTGCTGCTGGTTTTGGACGCCGGGCGTCCACTGGAAGACGCGGACCAAATGCTCATAGAGAAATTGAAGGGCCGCAATATATTGTTCGTGTTAAATAAAAGTGACTTGCCCCAGCAATTGGACGAACATCAACTGCCCGCCGGTCAACGGTTAAAAATTTCCGCTTTGCGCAAAACCGCCATCGAAGAATTGGAAAATGCCATTGTGGCATCGGTGTGGCAGGGCGGGGACCTGGAGACCCACGGCCTTTTGATCAGCAATGTCCGCCACATTGAGGCCTTGAAATCCGCCCGCCATAATCTGTCCGAAGCCATTGGCCTTATCAATGATTCTGTTTCCTGGGAATTTGTGTCCCAGGACATTAAAGAGGCGGTCAATCATTTGGACGGCATCACCGGCCGCAATATCGACGAAGATAA
>JACQQW010000286.1 GCA_016206745.1 Candidatus Omnitrophota bacterium
CTCTAAAGCCATATTAATAAATGGTAAGACCATTTCCTTAAATTTAGAACAAAAAAGCAAAATTATGCAGGCCAATGAAAAGTTAGCTAGTCAGGCTTTAAGAGTTCTTGCTGTAGCCTATCGGGAAATGGATGAGGGTGCGCCTTTAGATGAGTCTGCAGAAAACAGACTGATTTTGCTTGGACTGGTAGCGATGATGGATCCACCTCGGCCAGAAGCGAAGAAAGCAATTGAATTATGTAGGCAGGCGGGAATCCGTACGGTCATGATTACCGGAGATCATAAAGAGACGGCCATAGCCGTTGCTAGAGAACTTGGGCTGATGACTGGACAGGTAGGGGCTATCAATGGTCAGGAACTTGCTCAAATGAGCAATGAGGAACTGAAAGAAAGAGTTAAAGAATTTGTTGTCTATTCCCGTGTGTCAGCGGAGCACAAATTGAAGATTGTTCGGGCATGGAAAAGTGTTGGCGAGACTGTTGCCATGACGGGAGACGGCGTTAATGACGCGCCCGCGATCAAGGAAGCTGATATCGGTATTGCGATGGGGATCACAGGAACAGATGTTACTAAAGAGGCGTCTGATATGGTTATTACGGATGACAATTTCGCCTCTATTGTGAACGCTATTGAAGAAGGACGTGGGATTTACGACAATATTATAAAATTCGTGAGTTATCTTCTTTCTTCTAATATTGCTGAATTGCTGGTCATATTTATTGGAATGTTTTTAGGATTTACTGACCAAAGCGGTAACGTCTTTGTTTCATTGACTGCGGTTCAACTGTTGTGGATGAATTTGGTGACCGATGGTTTTCCAGCCGTTGCTTTAGGTCTGGATCCTTTAGATCCTAATGCCATGAATCGTGCCCCGCGGAAATTATCTGAACCCATTATTTCTTTTAAATTCGGTTTACAACTTTTTTTAATTAGTTTAACCGTAGCTATTGGTGCTATTGTTGCCTGTCATTTTGGCTTACGAACGAGCGCTGAATTGGCCCAAACAATGGCGCTCACAACCTTAGTTGTTTTAGAGCTCATAAGAGTCCAGATGATTCGATCACAATACCATGTTGGGTTATTCTCAAATCATTGGCTGTTGCTGGCTTTAATCAGCTCATTGTTTTTGCAGTTAGGCGTTATTTATATTCCTCCATTACAGAAGATTTTTGGTACTGTTCCTTTGGGAGGAATGGAATGGATGGTTATTTTGATAATCGCCTTCTTGGCAGGATGTGTAAGTTATTTGATAAATAAGTTGTTTCAAGCCCCTAAAGAATGGAATCTAAACAATGGAAATGTGTCCCGTTTGCAATAAGGAATCTGCTAAGAAACACATCGATGGTGTTATCGACGGTATTATTTATCATTTCTGTTGTGAAGAATGTAAAGGAAATTTCATGGCGGAGCCCAGAAAATACATCAATTGTTGCGAAAAGGTTAAAACTAACAAAGAAGTTTTGTTTCTTTGTCTATGATAGGAATCGGGAACAGTTGAATGATATTAAAGGGCTTTTTCGCAAGAACCTGGGCCGCGCCCTGTTTGATGAGCATTGCCCAGCGCCGGTCATTAAGCGGAAATCCTTGACTTCCCCGGCAGAAATGGTATTCTTATACTGTTTCCTAGAAGAAACATATGTTTCCAATGGAGAACAGTAGGAGATGTTAAAAGAGTCTGAACTGAAAATATTGGATTATTTGACCGCTGCTTCCGAAGGGAAAGGGTTTATTTCCCAGATCGCCCGTGATATCGGTATGAGTAAGGGGGAGGTCAGTAAGGCGGTCAAAGTCCTCAAAAGCTGTGGGCTGGTTGATTCCGAACAAAATGGACGGAATATGGTCTGCCGCGTTGACCGCCGCCTGCCAGTATTTGCCCGGTTGCGGACGGCTTTTAATCTTATGGAGATCATGTCTAAAACAGCGGTTTTACAAAAGTGTGCCGATAAAATCGTCCTGTTCGGGAGTTGCTCTGAAGGGACGGACACGACTGATAGTGATATCGATCTTCTGGTTATCACGCGCGACAAAATAAAGGCGGATAAAGCGGCGCGGAAAATCAAATTTTCCCGGCCTGTCCAATGGGTCATTAAAACGCCGCAGGAATATGTCGTCATGAATAGCAAGGAAAAGGTTTTTGCCGGGGAAATCAGTAAAGGTATTGTTTTGTGGGAGGGACATGAAACTTCCTGAGTTTGAAGACTGTTTGAAAAGAGGAAAAATCGTTCGTTTTCCTGCGGCCAAGAAGCTGGCGGCAAAGGAGCTTGATGTTGCCCGGGCTGATCTGGATTTTGATTCTCGGTTTAAGTTCATACAGTCATCAAAAGACTATTACCGCATCGAGAAGGCCATTCATTTCCTGGGGGGGCTGTCCGGGGCCGGCCGTTTGCGCGATTTGTTTATCAGTTGTGAGGCCATGGGCCCGGGAGCGTATAAACAAAAGGGCCAGGGATTGGAGATCAGCTGCGGGTTTCATGCGACCCCTTTTGGGGAGTGCTTTATTGCGCTGACGGACCGGGGCATTTGTCATTTGTCGTTTATCGATCAAACGGACCGAAAAGAAGTGTTGGCAAGGTTTTACAAAGACTGGGCCAACGCAAAGATTAATCAAGATCAAGACCGGACCGGAGGGCGCATCAGGAGGATATTTTTCCCGTCAAAACCTGGAACAAAAAAAGAGCGGGTATCTGTATTGTGCCGGGGGACCAGTTTTCAAATCAAAGTTTGGGAAGCGCTTTTGAAAATCCCTCCTGGGGCGATGGCCAGTTATAAAACCATTGCCCAGTCCGTTCGCTGTCCCCAAGCGGTGCGCGCGGTGGCCAATGCCATCGGAAAGAACCCTATAGCGTATTTGATCCCGTGCCACAGGGTCATTCGCGGCACCGGACAGTTGGGCGGTTACCGGTGGGGGGCAGCCAGAAAAAAGATCATCCTTGGAATGGAAGCCGCGGCCATCGAGAGTGAGAATAGTCGTGGCATATATCGTCACAATGAGGTATAGTGAGGCGCGACTACAGAAAGGCCCCAGTGATCAAAATAACCACTTCCCGCAAAGGAAGAAAGTGTAAACATTTCGGCTGCAAACACATTCTGAGCATCTATAACCACGAAGCATATTGCCGCATCCATTCCAGGTCCATATCGCAACAAATCCGTAGACCGGAAGATTCTAAATTCATCAGATGACGCTGCCCATGGGAGAATGAAATAACCCAATGAAATTGTTTCGCTGGATCATTTTATCTTTGGCCGGATGGTATCTGTTATTAATTACCATTCATTATTTCAACCAGCGGCCTTTATGGAATGACGAACAGTGCATCCTCATCAATATTGAACAGCGGTCTCCCGCTGATTTATTTTCCAAACCCTTAAACAGTTTGCAGGTGTTCCCGCGGGTCTATCTGTTCCTCATGCAGCAGTTTTCCCTGCACTTTGATTGCCGCCTTTTGGCCTTGCGGTTCCTGCCTTTTGTTTGTATGTTTTTTGCTTTTTGGGTGTGGATGCGGATTGCTTCCAGAGAGTTGAAATCACGGATTTCTTTAGCGATTTATACCTTATGCTGGGCGGCGTCCATACCGCTGGTGTATTATGCGGCGGAATTAAAACAGTATTCCATGGATGTTCTGGTTTCGGGTTTATGCTTATGGTGTTTGTACCGGGGGTTCAGCCGCTGGTGGTATGTTCTGCCGTTTTTGAGTTTTGTGTCTTACCCGGCGATATTCTGGCTGCCTTTATTCGGCTGGAACTTGATGCTCTTAGGCCGGGACAAAGGGCAGTGGCGGCCTTTGATGACTTATGCCGCAGTTACTTTGGCGGCAATTGCGGTTTTTTATTATTTTGATGTGCGGATCAGCAATAGTAAATTAGTAGGTTCTTTTTGGGGCGGGTATTTCATTTCTTTTGATTCCACGGGCGGGTTCTTTAATACTTTGGGCAAGTCCCTGAATAATTTGATTTCCCGCTGGTTTGCCGAAAAGCCGCAATGGATCCGGGGTGGATCCCGTTTTTTTGTGGGCATCGGCCTGGCGTATATGCTGATCAGTTTTTGGCCCAGGTTTAAGCGGGATCAATTTGTA
>JACQQW010000268.1 GCA_016206745.1 Candidatus Omnitrophota bacterium
ATCCCGGAATTCACCTGCATATGCCCCAAGACCGGCTTGCCGGACTTTGCCGTCATCAAGGTCAGTTATAAACCGGCAAAGGCATGCCTGGAATTAAAATCTTTAAAGTTATATTTGGTCGAATACCGCCAGGTGGGGATTTTTCATGAGCATTTGGTCAACCGCCTGATGGATGATTTGGTCAAGGCCTGCAGGCCCCGCTGGATGCGAATCGAAGTGGTGATGAACCCCCGCGGCGGCATTGCGACGAGCGTCACTGCCCAATACCCCCAACACAGACAAAAGACCATAGACAAAAGACCATAGACCTTTATTTATGCAAGAACTAATGGTTGCGTCACGTAATAAAGGCAAAGTCGGTGAGATCAAAGGACTGTTGGCCGGCCTGCCGTTTAAAGTTTCTTCCCTGCTGGATTACCCCAAGCTTCCCGATATTGTCGAGGATGGGGCCACGTATAAAGCCAATGCTTTAAAGAAAGCGACCCAAATCGCCAAACGCACGGGCAAGGTCACGATGGCGGATGATTCCGGTATTGAGGTAAAGGCCTTGGGCAATGCCCCGGGGATTTATTCCGCCCGTTTCGCCGGTAAAGGCGCTTCTGAACAAGACAAAAACCGCAAATTATTTCAAATGCTCAAGAATGTCCCCATGTCCAGGCGCCAGGCGCGTTACCGCTGCGTCATTGTGCTCGTCGACGCCAAAGGCCGCGCAATCAGCACCGTGCAGGGAACCTGCAGTGGATATATCACAACTAAAGAACGAGGCAAGAATGGTTTTGGTTTTGACCCGTTGTTTCTGGTCAGGCGCTACAATAAGACCTTCGGTGAACTCCCCTCATCAGTGAAAGCCAAAATTTCCCACCGCGCCAGGGCGCTGAAGAAATTCAAGGCGTTTATTGAAAAATCCCGATGGTCTTAATGATGGAATTGATGACTTGCGGGACAGAGATTTTCTTGCCGAATTTGGGGTTGGCGATTTTATCGTAGATATGGATCTTTAAACTCCGCAGGACTTCTTCCGCTATGGACGGCACGATCCCGGAGGTCATGTCCACCACCACATTGAGGTCACAGTACTGGTCAAAATTGACCCAGCCTTCCGTCAACAGGACAATGGAAGGGCTTTTCAACCGTAAATTGTCTGTGGTTATTTTCTGGTTTTCTATGATGAAATTGCCCTCCACATCGGTGACCATCACCTGCCCTAAACGCAGGACTTCATTGAGGATGCCAAACAGGCCTTTAAATAATTTGAATTCGGTCAAAAACCCTTCCCGGACGGCCAGCGATCCTTTGGCGTGCAGGCCATTGATGTCGGCGATTGTGCCTTTACCGACGGTGGTCAAATAAAATTTCCCGTTGATTTCTTCGGATTTAAGGTTGGGGATGTCCATTTTTAATTTGCGCAGGTCCAGCCCGTCTATGTTCAGGGCCAAATCGAAAGGCATGGCCTCATCCGATACATCGCCGCTTCCCACCGCGTGGATTTTACCGTCATAGGCGGTCGCATCCGCGGTGAGGTTGGAGACCTTGCCATTGCTCTGGGCAATGGCCACAGTGATGTCGTGGACATTGTATCCCATGGCTGAAACCAAAGGACTTTCGACCCTGGCATTGGCGGTCCAATTTTTCCAATCCTGGGCCCGGCCTTTGATCGCGCCGTCGATGTTGACCAAACCTTTGATTTTGAGCGGTTCAATGGTCTTGAGCTGGTCCGCCGGTAAAAAAGGCACAAGATCTTCCAGGTCCAAAGACACCTGTGCCTTGATGTCCAGGACCGGCTCTTTACCCGGCGGCAGGGTGACATTGCCGGCGGCCCCAAAAGTAAATTTGAGATATTTGCCGTTTAATTCATGGATGGTCACCAGGTCGTCCTTTTTGTCCAGGTCGACTTTTAACTGCACGTCCTGCCCATCGAGGGTGGTCTTGACTTTCGGGTCCTTGAAATCCGTCAAACCGCCGGTCAAGGTATAGGCCTTGCCTAAATAAGTGCCGGTGAAATTGTTCCAGGACAGGGAATCCAGGGTGCTGGTCACTGTCCCGGACACATTATTTATTTTCTGGTTGAATTTGGAACTGGACGCGCTGGCATTGTGTAAATCCGCTTTGGCATTGATGGTGCCGCTCAAAAGATCCGAGGCCGGGCCCTGGAATTGAATATTAAAGGAAGCCTCGCCGCTGGTTTCCAGGCCGTATGCTTTAAAAATATCCGGTAAGATATTTTTAAGTTTAGCCAGGTCGACGCTTTCGCAAGAGGCCTGCAGGTCGAGGGCCGGGGCTTTGAAGTCCGTCACCGTACCGGCGCCTTTGACCGCGGTTTCCAACGCCACGACGGAGAAAGATTTGAGTTTAAACG
>JACQQW010000261.1 GCA_016206745.1 Candidatus Omnitrophota bacterium
ATCAGAGCTTGATTCACACACAAAAATTTTGTTCTTTGTGTGCAGGCCTTTGATCAAAGCCTCTCCCATGTTCCCGCCGCCTATGATTGCGATATTAGCCATTTTTAAATATTGCGCTCCCCACGCGCACCATGGTTGAACCTTCCTCGATGGCGATCTTATAATCGCCGCTCATGCCCATGGATAAAATGTTCATTTCTACTTTCGGATTTCCTTTAAAACGCCCAAGAATACCGTCCCGGATGGCCCGTAAATCCGCGAAGGTTTTACGGACAATGCCCTGGTCTTCCGTAAATGGAGCCATGGCCATCAATCCTTTAACACGCACATGCGGCAATTGCGCCGCCGATTCGACCAATGTGTAGGCTTGTTCAGGCGTAGCCCCGAATTTCTGCTCTTCGCGGGCGGTATTGAATTGCAATAAAATATCCACGGTTTTATCTAGTTTAGCCGCCTGCTTTTCAATTTCATTGGCCAGTTTCAGACTGTCCACGGATTGAATCAAAGAACACACTTTAATGGCATCTTTAGCTTTATTGGTCTGTAAATGCCCGATAATATGCGCAGACAGGCCGGGATTTCTGGTTAACAGGGGCGGAAATTTGCTCTGCGCTTCCTGCACCCGGTTTTCCGCGATGTGCTTGATGCCGGCATCAATGGCTTCCTGTATGGCCTCTAAAGGGGCAAACTTGGTAACCGCGACCAATGTCACCTCAACAGGTTCGCGCCCCGCCGCCTTGCACGCTTGCGCGATCCGGGATTGGACAGTCATCACATTATTTTTAATCATGGGGAAATAAACTAACACAAAAGCCCAGCAGCGTCAATGAAGGATGTTAATATCGGACCGACATTAAACACAAACCATGCGCCGGAGCGGTGTCCCCAGCTTTGTCGCGGTCTTTGGCCTTCAAAATCTTTGGGATGATGTCCGCGGGCAGTTGACCGGAACCGCTGGCAATCAGGGTGCCCACAATATTACGCACCATTTTATACAAAAACCCATCAGCCGTCACATCAATATGGACTAAATCCCCCTCTTTTTTGATGTTTAACCGTTTAATGGTGCGCACGGTGCCGCAATCCGCGCGCAAAGGGTCATGGGCCTGAAACGATTTAAAGTCATGCCGCCCTTTGATGTCCCTGGCGGCCCGGCGCATTAAACTCAGGTCCAAGGAATAAGGATAAAAATAGGCCCGTTGGCGCAAAAACGCACTGCGGTAAGGAAGGTTTAAAATGGTGTACCGGTAGGTCTTTTCTTTAACGCTGTATTGGGCATGAAAATCAGCTTTAACTTCTTTGGCCGCAATGACGGCAATATCAGGGGGCAAACGGCTGTTAAGGGCTTTTTGGATTTCAGCAGGTTTCATGCGGGTGTATGCTTTGAAACTGACCACCTGGCCTGCGGCGTGCACCCCGCTGTCCGTGCGTCCGGAGGCAATGGCTTTAATGTCCTGCTTAAAAATCAAAGCGCAGGATTTTTCAAACTCCCCTTGGACCGTACGCTCGCCATTTTTTTGGATTTGCCATCCGCAAAATGACGTGCCGTCGTATTCAATGGTAAGCTTAAAATTGCGCACAGTTTATTTAATCAGAATTTCTGCGATTTGGACGGCATTGAGGGCCGCGCCTTTGCGCAAATTGTCCGCCACCACCCACAGGTTCAATCCATTGGCAATGGAAATGTCCTCGCGGATACGGCCGACAAAAGTTTCATCTTTGCCGTCGGCATGGATGGGCAGCGGGTAAGTTGAAGTTTTGATATCATCAACGACCTTTACTCCAGGAGCTCTACTTAACAGTTGAAAGGCTTTGGCGCGGGTGATTTTCTTTTCTGTTTCAATATTGACCGACTCGCTATGGCTATTGAACACCGGCACGCGCACGCAGGTCGCCGACACCGCAATAGATGAATCATGAAATATCTTGCGGGTTTCATTGACCATTTTCATTTCTTCCTTGGTATAGTAATTGCCGGCAAACACATCGATTTGCGGGATCAAATTATTGCCGATGCGGTGCTGGAATTTTTTCACTTCATTTTTGCCGGCCAATTGCGCCCTCAATTCATCCACCGCTTCCGCGCCGGCGCCGGAAACCGCCTGATACGTGGAAACCACAATGCGCTTGATTGTGCCGTAATCGTGCAAAGGCTTTAAAGCCACCAGCATTTGTATGGTCGAACAATTGGGGTTGGCAATAATGCCCTTGTGCTTTTTAACATCTTCGGGATTGACTTCCGGGACGACCAGAGGCACGTCCGGATCCATGCGGAATTGCGAGGTATTATCAATGACCACAGCCCCTGCTTTAGCGGCCACCGGCGCCCATTGCTTGGAAATTTCCGCGCCCGGCGAAGACAGCACAATATCAATGCCGTTAAACACCTCCTTGGTCAACGGCACATACTTGATGCCATCCTGCCCGCCATCCGCGCCGCTGGGTGAAATGAGCACCAGTTTATTGACCGGAAATTTGCGTTCTTTGACGATGCGGTACATGCACTGGCCAACCGCGCCCCGAATGCCTAGAATAGCGACATTGTATTTCTTCATTTGAACTCCCCCTAATCCCCTCTTTATAAAAAAGAGGGGGAAAGTACTATAGCGATTGGGCTACCATATTACCGATTTCTGCCGTGGAATATCCCATCTGCCCAATGAGCATGGATTTCATTCTTAACATGACCGACTGCACCGCCCGATCAATGTCCGCGGCGGCTTTGTCCTGCTTTAAATGTTCCATCATCAACTTAAGCGTTAAAATCGCGGCCAGCGGATTGGCCACCCCTTTGCCGGCAAATTGCGGAGCGCTGCCATGCACGGGCTCAAACATACTGACGCTGCTGGGATTGATGTTGGCCGAAGGGGCAACTCCCATGCCTCCCTGGGTCACCGCAGCCAAATCGGTAATGATATCGCCAAACATATTGGTGGTGACAATCACGTCAAAACGCTCCGGAGCTTCAATCAAATAAATGCACATGGCATCCACGTGCACATAATCTAATTTTACTTGTGGATACTGGGCCGACATTGTCTTCATGACCCGGTCCCACAAGTCAAATACATTGGTCAATACATTGCTTTTGCCGCATAAGGTCAATTTACCGACATATCCCTGACTTTTTTCTTCGTCGCTAAGGCCTTTCCATGGCGCTGTTGCATGGCGTTTCAGGACATATTCAAAGGCATATTTTAAACAGCGCTCTACCTGCTTGCGGGAATAAATCATGACCTGGGTGGCCACCTCATCGGCCGTCCCCTTATTTCTGATCTCGCCTTCGCCGGTATAGACATCGCCGGTATTTTCGCGTACCACCACATAATCAATATGCTCCGGGCCCTTGTTTTTAATAGGCATAGGCACATTATTATATAAGTGTACAGGACGCAAATTAATATACTGCTCTAAACCAAAACGCAATTTCAATAAAATCCCTCGTTCCAAAATCCCCGGTCTGACATCCGGATGACCGACCGCGCCCAGATAGATGGCGTCAAAAGCGCGCAAACCGTTTAACTCATCATCGGAAAGTACCTGGCCGGTCTTTAAATAACGTTCCCCGCCGTAATCAAAAAAAGTTTTCTCAACCTTAAAATCATATGTACGGCTGACGGCATCTAAAACCTTAAGGCCCTCACGCACCACCTCCGGCCCGATCCCATCACCAGGAATTACGGCTAATTTATATGTTTGCATATTCCCTTATACTTTCTTTGCAACTTGATGTTTTACTTCTTCTTTCTGCCTTTTATGCCATATTCACAAACTGGTTCATGGACCGACTCGTATCGATCCATCCATGATAAATCTTTCCCAATAACCAATTCTTCCAATTTTGCATGATGCGTATTTTTCATAGGAATAAGCCGCATCTGAAAGCCATAATTCCGCGCCAAATCTTTAACTTCATGGGCATTATCGTAGGTCATTAAAAAATTTCCCTTCACAGATCCACAAAGAGCGAACAGTCGTTCATGATCAAGGTTAAAATGACGATAAAGACGTTTACCCGCGTTCTTCCCTCCTGCGGTATAAGGCGGATCTATAAAAAAGATCACATCCTGACGTTGTGAATACTCACGGATGACTTCCATTCCATCCTCTTGGCGAAAAGAAATTCTATCAACAATAAATTTCAAGTCCATAAATCTTTTAGCAAGCGTCGCTGGATACCATCTCGAATGAATGCCTTTGCCATTCTCACCATGCTTTAAAAAACCCGACCCTTCAGCTAATATGCCTCCATGGAGTGTGCGATTCTTTAATATGGTCTGGAAGGCTTTCTGTTTAGAATCAATGTTTGTTTTGGATATCTCTCGAATGGCTGATTCTCTGGTCAAATCAAAATCAAGAATCTGTTTAGCTAACCATTCCGAGTGCCCATCAACAACCGTTTGCCAGACTGCAGCAATATCTTCATCGATTTCAACCATAAC
>JACQQW010000032.1 GCA_016206745.1 Candidatus Omnitrophota bacterium
AGCTCTTGACGACCATCAGGAACAAATGCTGGCCCGGATGAACCATTTTAATATTGCCGCCCGTTATCCGGTCGACCAAAAAGAATTTTATAAATTAGCGACGAAAAAATTCAGCGAACCGTACTATAAATTCACCCGGGGGTTTTTGATATGGGTCAAAAAAAACCTACTTTAAGGCAGGCCAAAGCCGAAGCCATGCGGTATTTGAAAATCCTTAACAACGACGGCGTCCATATACGTTCGGCGTATTTGTTCGGTTCTTTCGCCGACGGCAGGCAAAGAACAGACAGCGACCTTGATCTGTTGGTGAGTTTGGCGGGTTTCAAGAATTGGATTGAGGCCGGGGGATACTTGCACCGTAAGCTGGCAGGGTTTCATTCCCGGTTTAACATGGATATTATTGCCCACAGTAAACCGCGTTTAGACGCTGGGATACCTTTAGAGGGTGAGGTTTTAAAAAAAGGGATCCGTTTGATGTAGTCTTTGCCCTGGTTCTTATGCGATATTTCTTAAGCGCCTTCCTCATTTTCTTTCTCGCTTGTTCAACGCGTGTTGAAGCCGAAGTTCACATTACCCCAAGCCTTGAGTGGATGACTGTTGACGCGCCCTTGATCGTCCGCGGCTTTGTCACGGGCGTAAAAACAATAGGGGGCCGCCTCCAGGACGTGCGCATTGCCGTTGAAGAGACCCTCAAAGGCGATAAGGCGCGGGCGGTCACAATGCGCTGGTCCTTCGCTAATTCCACATCCGCCGAAGCATGGAAAAAGGACGGGCATGAGCGTTTGTTCTTTTTGGAAGCGGGAGAGCAGGGGATGTGGGCATTGTACGACGCGTATCCGTATGCCCCGGTTGATCTTGTGTCCGTTGACAATGCCCCGGTTTCCAGTGACATGACGGTGGCCAAAAGCGCCGGACAGATTTTGGATAAAATCAAGAAACGTTTGGGCCGGCAGGCCGGGAATGGATCGGTGCGGTTAGACGTTCCGGAAGGTTCCCAGGCCTATTCCGTATTATGGGGCGGCAGCGCCTGCTTTTTGATCGTTCCCTCTGATGAGGGGCCTTTCCATTAAACAGTCTTTTCATTTAATCCGATAAAAATTAGATAGTGTCCGGTAAATAAATCCGCTATGATACTCGCATGTCTTTTCTTGTCGACAAACAGACCCTGCTCAAATACGATGTGCCCGGCCCCCGGTATACCAGCTACCCGACCGCGCCGCAATGGTCCGCGGAGGTGGACGCGGATGTTTACGCGCAAAGATTAAGACAATTCGGCCAGAACGGCAGGACACTCTCTCTTTATATCCACATTCCTTTCTGTGAACAGCTGTGTTATTTTTGCGCCTGTAATAAAGTGATCCGTCCCCGGGAGGAGAAAATTGGGGACGAATATATCGGTTTCCTTGCCAAAGAAATAGAACTGGCGGCCAAGGCCATCGGCCGGTCTAAAACGGTCAAACAATTGCACTGGGGCGGAGGAACGCCGACCTATTTAAACGAAGAGCAGACCCGCCATTTATTTAAACACATCACGGATTCCTTTGAGGTGGATTTCGACGGTGAAATTGCCATTGAAATCGACCCGCGCACGGCCGCTTATCATAAGCTGAAAGTTTTGCGGGAGCTGGGGTTTAACCGCGTGTCCATGGGCGTCCAGGATTTTGACGCCCGCGTGCAGGAGGACATCAACCGCGTTCAACCGTTCGTCCAGGTCAAAGAAGTCAATGAATGGTGCCGGGAACTTAAGTTTAAATCGGTCAATTTTGATTTGATTTACGGCTTGCCGTATCAGACCACAGAAACGTTCGGACACACGGTTGACCAGGTGGTTTCCTTAAGACCGGACCGTATTGCCCTGTATAGTTTTGCCTATGTGCCATGGTTGTCCAAGCCCCAGAATAAATTTAATTTGGACGCGGTGCCGCTCCATGATGAAAAACTGGAGATTTTTATCCGGTCCAGGGACCAATTGATAAGCGCGGGGTATCAACCCATTGCCATGGACCATTTTGCCTTAAAGACCGATGACATGGCCAGGGCGTTTAACGAGGGGACATTGCACCGCAATTTTATGGGCTATACCCTAAAGCCGGCGGATGAATTTATGGGCCTTGGGGTGTCGGCCATCGGATTCTTAGAAAATACTTACGCGCAGAATGTGAAAGTCCTGCCTGAATATTATGAACGTTTAAAGGCCGGTCTTTTGCCGGTCGAACGCGGGAAAATATTGACGGACGATGACCGGCTGCGCCAATGGGTGATCAACCGCTTGATGTGCGCTTTTGCCGTTGATAAGCGGGAATTTTTTGGACAATTCGGTCTTGGATTTGATGGTTATTTTGCGGAGGAAGCGGAACACATACGGCAATGCATGGAGGATGGGTTGATTGAAGCGGGTCAGCATCGTATTATAGTAACGGAATCAGGAAAAATCTTTATCCGCAATGTGTGCATGGGATTTGACTGGTATTTAAGGCAAAAGCAAGGGCATAAACGGTTTTCGAAGACGGTATGAGCGTATTATTGAATGCTTTTAAGGGAACGAACAAACGCGTGCCGGTATGGTTCATGCGCCAGGCCGGCCGGTATTTGCCTCAATACCGGGCCTTGAAGGCCAGGCGCGCGCTCAATGACATGTTCCGCGATCCCGATACGGCGGCGGAAATCACCCTCCAACCCATTGATATTCTGGGGGTGGATGCCGCCATTATATTCGCGGACATCCTGACTTTGCCGGCGGCCATGGGGTTTAAGATTGATTATATCGACGGGCGCGGGCCCGTGGTTGATAATCCCATTACAGGCCCCGAAGACATTGAACGCATCCATGATTTTGACAATTTAGACCATGTGGCGCAAACCATTAAGAAAGTCAATTCCCGCCTGTCCCCGGACATTCCGCTGATCGGTTTTGCCGGCGCGCCGTATACGGTCTTGACCTATTTATGCCCCAGGACCACGCGGCTTATTTTTGCCCACGAACAATCCTTTCACGCGGTCATGGAAAAATTAACTGACAACACAATCGCCTGCCTGCGCCTGCAGAAAAAATGCGGGATCAAGGTGTTCCAGCTCTTTGACACCTGGGGCGGGTCGTTAAGGAGCGGGGATTACCGCGCCTTTGTCCTGCCTTATGTCCAGCGTATTTTTAAAGAAGTCGATTTACCGTCGATTTATTATTTGAAAAACTGCGCCCATTTATTTCCTTTAATGCCTAAGTCTGGCGCGGATTTTGTGTCCGTGTGCGAAACGGTCCATTTAAATGAAATAAAGACAGCCAGGGGGATACAGGGCAATTTATTCAACGGCCTTTTATACGCGGATGACCGGATCCTGATCAAGGAAACCCGCA
>JACQQW010000262.1 GCA_016206745.1 Candidatus Omnitrophota bacterium
ACCCGAAGAAACCAAGGCGATCCTCATATTAAGCTCTGCATGGGCTTGTTGCGGATACAGCAAATGAGGAATACCTATAAATCCTCCCATGACGGACAAGATGGCTAAGAAGACCAATGGCATGGTCATGACCGCCGGGGATTCATGCACATGATCCATATGATGCAGGGGCGAACGGCCGTTCGCCCCTGCGTTCCAAAAAGCCACCCAGAACAGGCGGCCCATATAAAAAGCGGTCAGGCCGCTGGTGATCGTCGCTGTCCAATACAGCAAGGCATTATGTTCAGAGGCCAGGCTTAAGATTTCATCTTTGCTCCAAAAACCGCTCAAAGGAAAAATGCCGCACAGGGCCAGTGTTCCAATCAAAAAAGTCATGCCGGTAATGGGCATTTTCTTTAAAAGACCCCGCATGTTCCAGATGTTTTGCTCATGATGAAGCGCGTAAATCACGCTGCCGGCGCCTAGGAACAGGAGCGCTTTAAAAAAAGCGTGGGTGGTCAAGTGATACATGCCCTGCATAGGACCAGCTAAACCTAAAGCCATGACCATCAAGCCCAATTGACTGAGCGTTGAGTAGGCCAGGATCCTTTTAATGTCATTTTCAGCCACAGCCAGCGTCGCGGCCATGAGGGCCGTAATGGCACCGGTATGGGCAATGACAGAAAGGACGGTGGTGGATGGTTCAAAAATAAAAAATGTGCGGGCCAAAAGATAAATGCCGGCCGCCACCATGGTGGCGGCGTGGATGAGCGCGCTGACGGGTGTGGGGCCTTCCATGGCATCCGCCAGCCACACGTGCAGAGGGACCTGGGCGGATTTGCCGACGACACCGCAGAACAAAAGCAGTCCCGCTATTGTCAGCAGGTGAGGGTCTAACTGGGGGACAATGGCTGCCAAATCCGTGAAATTAAAACTCCTGGCATCGCCTAAGCCGGACATGCTCCATAATAAAAGGATCCCGCATAAAAAACCGAAATCAGCCACGCGATTGGCCATAAATGCTTTGACCGCGGCATCCGCAGCGGAAGGTCTCTCATACCAGAATCCAATGAGCAGATATGAGCTTAATCCCACCAGCTCCCAAAAAATGAACAACTGAATAAAATTATTGGACAAGACAATTCCGATCATGGAAAAAGCGAACAGGCTTAAAGTAGCAAAAAACCGGGGCGCGCCGGTGTCCTCGGCCATATATCCCCGGGAATAAATAAAAATGGCGCTTCCGACCCCCGTGACCACCAGCAGCATCATGATGGCCAATGGATTAAGCAGCACCCCAAAGTTAATCGTCAGCGCGCTGATCTGAATCCAGGTTAGGGATTGCTGGAATTGGGCCGGCGGATGTGCAGGAAAGATTTGCGCAGCCAGTAAAACAGTGCAAATAAAAGAGGTTATAATTCCGGCAATGGCAAACAATGAACTCCAGGTTTTAGAGCGCAGGAAAAAAAGGGTAATGGCCGCGCATGCGGCCAGCGGCGCGAACAAAGCGGTCCAGGCCAGAGAAAAGTTTACCATTTCAGTTCCTTTAATTCATCGGCCTGGATGGTGGAAAAACGGCGGTACATCAATACGATAATTGCCAGCCCTATGGCCACTTCCGCCGCGGCAACGAGAATGACAAAGAATACGATCAATTGCCCCGTGTAATCGCCGTTAAATCGGGAAAAGGCCACAAAAGAAATATTTGCTGCGGCCAGCAGAAGCTCCAAAGAAAGCAGGATTTTTAGCACGCTGCGGCTGGTGGTCACGCCCGTCACACCAACGGAAAATAGAATGCCGCTTAATATAAGATAATGCCCAAGCCCGATCATGATGTCTTTAAGGCCCCCCTGGCCAATGACACAATCCCGAAGATCGCGATCAGCAAAAGCACCGACGTTAATTCAAAGGGAAGGAGATAATCCGTAAAAAGGATTTTGCCGATGGTTTCGATCGTCCCACGCATCAAAGAGGGGCCCATGGCCTGGGCCTGCAAAACGCTTTTGACGGCTAAAACAAACCCTGACAGAAACATCGACCCGGCCAGCCATCCCAGCAACCGGAAACGGCCTTGCTCGATGTCAGTGAATGCCGGCCCTTTAAGGTCCAGGCACATGACCACAAAAAGGAAAAACACCAGCACAGCGCCCGCATAGACCAATGCAAGAATTGTCCCGACAAAAAAAGCCTCCAACAGCATGAAAAGAGAAGACATGGAGAAAATGACAACGACTAAGGACAAGACATTATAAAGCGGATTGCGGGCCAGGACCACAGCCAGGCCCGCCAAAATCAAGGCAATTGCGAAGAAATAGA
>JACQQW010000263.1 GCA_016206745.1 Candidatus Omnitrophota bacterium
ATGCCGGGCAAGGTCAATCCCACTCAATGCGAAGCCATGACCATGGTGTGCGCGCAGGTCTTTGGTAACCATGTCGCAGTTACAGTTGGAGGGGCCAGCGGTAATTTTGAACTCAATGTCTATAAACCGTTGATCATTTTTAATGTGCTCAATTCCCTGCGCCTGATCGCGGATGCTTGCGAAAGTTTTACCGACCATTGCGTGGTTGGCATTGGACCCAACCGCGCCAATATCAAAAAGCATTTGGATAATTCTTTAATGCTGGTCACGGCTTTAAACCCCCACATTGGTTATGACAATGCGGCCAAAGTGGCCAAAAAAGCCCTTGCCGAGAACATTACCTTAAAAGAAGCGGCCGTGGCTTTAGCTTTGCTCACGCCGGAGAAATTTGACCAAATCGTCCGTCCGGAAGATATGATAGGACCCAAAAAGATGTCATTTTGAATTTGATTGTCGGCTGAAATTTTGTTATATTTCAGAAAAGACATTCACCTAGGTGGGCTTTATTATGTTAGTCATTGGTTTAAACCATAAAACGACCCCGATCGAAATCCGCGAGAAATTTTATTTGAACGCTTTGGAAGCGGACCTGCTCTTGAGCGAATTGAAAAATAATCCCGTTGTCAGTGAGGCCTTTGTATTGTCGACCTGCAATCGTATCGAGGTTTATATCAAATGCGGGGACGCGCGCGGAGACGGGGTTTTTGTCATTGATTTGATCGCCAAAATAAAGAAGACGGTTTTTGATTTCGATTATTCGAAATACATTTATACCTACCAGGGATCCGTTGCCATAGAGCACTTGCTGCGGGTGGCTGCGGGCCTGGATTCTTTGGTCGTAGGCGAAAAGCAAATTTTGGGCCAGGTCAAGGCCGCGGTGGAACGCGCCCGCGACTTAGGCGCAATCTCAAGGTATTTTAATATTTTGACCAATGTGGCCATCCGGGCAGGCAAAAAAGCCCAGCATGAAACGCAGATCAGCTTCGGCGGTTCTTCCATCAGCTGGGCGGCCATTGAAATGGCGGAACAGATTGCAGGTTCTTTGGAACATAAATCGGTCCTTGTCATCGGCGCCGGTAAAATGGGCGAATTGGCGCTGGGGAATTTGTGCGCTAAGGGGTTGAAAAAAATTTATTTGATGAACCGCACCGGTGAAAAAGCCGAGGCCCTGGCGCAGCGGTTTGGCGGCGTTGCGGCCTCTTTTTGGGACATCAAAGAGCTTTTGGCCGAAGTTGATTTGTGCTTTTGTTCGGCCGGCGCGCCGCATTACATTTTAGATGAAGAAAAAGTAAGTCAAATCATGCCTTTGCGCCGGGACAGGCCGTTGGTTTTTGTCGATATTTCCATGCCCCGCAACATCGCCCCTAATGTTGGGAGTTTACCCGGCGTTTATTTGCGTTCCATCGATGACTTGGACCAGGTCGTCAATGCGAACATGAAAAAACGCCAGGCCGCTGTGGCCCAGGTCGAGGGCATCATCCGCCAAAAGCTGATGGAGTTTAACGGCAAAATCCAAAAGTTAAACGCGCACAGCGGTTCGGATTTTTTCGAAGCGGCAGAAACCGTTTAGCCAGAGATCCCGGGGCCCATGCAAAACTCCAAAAATAATTCAGCCCCAAACAGACCCTCCATTTCCGGTTTTGGCTGGACCATGGTGGGCGGGTTCTTGTTTTGTTTTTTTGCCGGGTTTTACGCCGACCAAAAGTGGGGGACCGGATACCTTTGGACATTGATCGGGATTGGCGCCGGCGTCATTTTAGTTATTTATGAGCTTTGGAAAATCCTGCATTAAATATTTTTGCACATTCGCTTGCGCCATTTGAAGTTATATCTTATGATGAAATAACTTATGTCATTACCTGCCACACAGAAGCCGTTTGCCCTTGATCAATATATCATGCACCACATCACGGATTCCAATCAGTGGCAGCTGCCGTTTTTACCCCTGATCCACTTGCCCGGGTTTTTGACCATTCAAAAAGTGGTTTTATTGCTGGCCGCTGTTTTAATGGTGGTGGTTTTTTGTTTTTTATACCGTAAAAATGACCGCGTGCCCAAAGGCCTGACCAATTTATTGGAAGTCTTTATTGTGCATATCCGCAATGACCTGGCCATGGAATTCCTGGGAGAAAAAGACGGGCACCGTTTGACGCCGCTGTTTTTGACTTTTTTCTTTTTTATTCTGTTTCTGAACATACTGGGGCTTATCCCCATTTTTCCAACCACTGCGACCGCCAGCGTCAGCGTGACCGGGGCCCTAGCCTTTCTGACCTTCACCCTGATGACAGTCGGTGGGATGGTCCGGCACGGTTTTTTAAATTACATGAAGATTTTTGTGCTGCCCGGCGTGCCGGCGCCTTTATTGGTCCTGTTGACGCCGTTGGAAATTTTAAGCCTTTTTATCAAGTCCGCCGCGCTGATGATCCGGCTTTTTGCCAATATGTTTGCCGGGCACATTGTCATTTTGTCCATTTTAGGCCTGGTGGTGGTATTAGGCGTTTTTGCGTTACCGGCGGTGGTGCTGGCTGTTTTGGTTTCCGTCCTGGAAGTTTTTGTGGCCTTTTTGCAGGCCTATATTTTTACGTTTTTATCGATCATTTTTATCAGCCAAATTTATCATCCCAGTCATTAACAGAAAGGAAGCCTTATGCCAG
>JACQQW010000253.1 GCA_016206745.1 Candidatus Omnitrophota bacterium
ATGATTGGTTTAATTGTTTTTGTTATAGGTACCGTTGTGATGGTTATATGTTTAGAAAATTATAGAAAGAACCATCCAAAATCATCGGGTGTATAATGGCGGCATTATTTTTGGTAATCTTGGGGATTGCTTCACGGATATTAGCGCACACGCCGCAATTTACGGCCATTCTGGCCGTGGCCATGTTCGGCGGGATGTATTTAAGCCGGCGCCAGGCGCTGATTGTTCCCGTGGCGCTGATGATAATTACCGACGCGATCCTGGGGTTCCACGACACCATGGCGTTCACCTGGGGCAGTATGCTGGCCATCAGCGCGATCGGGTTATGGCTTAAAGAACGCAAAAGTTTTTTAGGCGTACTGGCCGGCAGTTTAGCTTCCTCCATTTTATTTTTTGTGGTGACGAATTTTGGCGCGTGGCTTTCACCGCTTTATCCCCACACGTGGCAAGGATTGACGGAATGTTATATCCTGGCCATTCCATTTTTCAAAAGCACATTAGTCAGCACAGTGGCGTATAGTTTGGTATTGTACGCCGGCTATGAATGGTTATTAAAACGCAGCCAGGGCACGGCCCTGGCGCGATTGCTCTGAAAATAATATACGTTTCAGGGAAATCCCGTGCAAACCGGGAACAGTCCCGCTGCGGTGATCCGCCTCTGGTGGAAAGTCCGAACACCTGAACAGTATTTACAGCAATACCCCGCGTAAGACGGCGTAAAAGCGACATATATTGGGAAGTTTAGAACGGGAAAACTCTCAACTTTTTTAAAAGGTTGGGGGTTTTTTTATTTCCAGGAGGGGTCATGAAAATTTTAATTTTTGTGTTAGGTTTATTATTGGCTGCCAATGCTTACGCTGACACGATGGATTTGGATAAGATTGTGGTTACTACCAGCCGGCTGGCGCAGAATGACTATAAACTTTCCTCGGACGTCACGGTGATTGATGAGGACGCGATTGATGCCTCAACAGCCAGAACGGTGTCGCAATTACTTTCCGAGCAGCCGGGCATCAATATTTATGACAACAGCACCCCGAAGACAGCGACCATTGATATCCGCGGCTTTGGCGATACCGCCAACCGTAATGTGCTGGTTTTGGTCAATGACCGTAAAGTCAATCCCGTCGATATCTCCGGCCCTGATCTGTTGCAAATCCCCCTGGATTCCGTGCGGCGGATTGAAATCATCCGTGGGGCAGGCACTGTTTTGTATGGAGACAATGCGGTGGGCGGCGTGGTGAACATTATCACCAAAGAGGGCAAGGGCAAATTGTCCGGGAAAATCGGCGGCACTTACGGCAGTTATGATGCCCGGGGAGCCCATGCGGAAATCTCCGGAAGCGCGCACAATATTTCTTATTATGCACATTCCCAATATGATGATCAGCGTGGTTACCGCCAAAACAGCGATGTTTTAAGCAAGGATTTTAATTCGCGTTTGAGCACCCAAATTTCAGACCGGTTGAAACTTAGTTTGGATACCACTTGGCACCAGGATGAATATGGCCTGCCCGGCGGGCTTAGTTTGGCCCAGATAGATCAGTATAGCCGGCGGGCCACGGTCAATCCCGGGGACAAGGCTTCTACCAAAGACCGGGCGCTGCAGGCCACATTTGATTTTAAACCCTGGCCGCAGGACTTTGAATTCGGCCATTTTGTATTGGACGCTTCTTTCCGTGACCGTGACACCTATAGCGTTTTCTACACCGGCGGTGAATTTGCCACGAAAAGGGCGGCTAATACTCTGGGCATTACCGGTAAATATATTTTTGACCAGACGATTTTTGAACGGCAGGTGAATTTGGTCACGGGTGTGGATTATTATAAAACCGACCAGGAAATTCTAGGCAGCGGTTCAAGTACGGACAATCTTACCATCACCAAGGAAGAGGTGGGCGCCTACATTTCCAGTGAACTTGAAATTTGGGACCATCTGTTTGTAACCGGCGGGGATCGTTATCAAAAGACCTATTATACCTTCAACCAAAACAATCTCGGTACTCCAGCGTATACCAAGCAGTCGCCGGACAAAAATGCGGCGATGGTGGGGGCTAAGTATGAATATGCCAAGAGTTCAAATGTTTTCTTTAATATCGAGCAGACCTTCCGGTTTTTGGCCACCGATGAATGGTACGATACCTTCACGGGGCTCAATACGGGTTTAAAACAACAAAGCGGCACCCAGTACGAGGCCGGCATCAAGCATAATTTTAACGGTACGGTAACGGCGCATCTGACGCCGTATGTGACAAAATTGCGCAATGAAATCTTCTTTGACCCCGGCGCGGGCGGAGGTTTCGGATCCAACAGCAATTATGACCGCACTTTGCGCAAAGGCCTCGAGTTTGGTCAGACCACGGATATCTTGAAATTTGTCCAGCTGGACCGCCTCAATAAATGGAATTTTTTTACCGGGTATACTTATCAGGACGCTAAATTCGATGGCGGGGCCTACGATGACAAACGCATTCCGATGGTCCCCAGCCATGAAGCCAATGCCGGGATGGCGGTGGGTTTTTTCGACCGTTATGAGGCCTCCCTGATCGGCCGTTATGTGGGTTCTCGTTTTGCCATCAATGACACTAATAATATCACCTCACCCATCAAGCCCTATTACAC
>JACQQW010000258.1 GCA_016206745.1 Candidatus Omnitrophota bacterium
CGGTATATTCCGAGGCGGACCGCAATTCCCTGCATGTGCGTTTTGCCGATGAAGCGGTTTGTATCGGCAAGGCTTCCAGTAAAGAAAGTTACCTTAATATACCGGCCATTATATCGGCCGCGGAGATCACGGATGTTGAAGCCATACATCCCGGTTACGGGTTTTTGTCCGAAAATGCGCATTTTGCCGAGATTTGCGAGTCCTGCCATATTAAATTCATCGGCCCGTCCCCGGAGGCCATCCGTAAGATGGGCGACAAGATCATTGCCAAAGAAACCGTGAGAAAAATGGGCGTGCCTTTGACCCCAGGCGGCAACGGCATCATAAAAACACAGGAAGAAGCCTTGTCCGTGGCCCAAAAAATCAAATACCCGGTGATCATTAAGGCGGCGGCAGGCGGCGGCGGCAAAGGCATGCGGGTCTGCCATAATGACGTCACTTTGATCAATTCTTTTAAAATGGCCCAGACCGAAGCGGAAGCGAATTTCGGCCGGGGCGATGTATACATAGAGAAGTACATTGAAGGCCCGCGCCACGTGGAATTCCAGATTTTGGCGGATGAGCATGGGAACATGGTCCATTTAGGCGAACGCGATTGTTCGGTGCAGCGCCGCCATCAAAAATTGCTGGAGGAATCGCCTTCACCGGCCCTGGACGTGAATTTGCGCAAAAAAATGGGGGATGCCGCGCTCAAGGCGGCAAAGGCGGTCAATTACCACGGCGCGGGGACCATTGAATTCTTGCTCGACGCGCATAATAATTTTTATTTTATGGAGATGAATACCCGCATCCAGGTCGAACATCCGGTCACCGAAATGGTCACGGGCATGGATTTGATCAAAGAGCAGATCAAAGCCGCCAACGGCCAGAAACTAAAACTCAAACAGGAAGGGATAAAATTCAAGGGGGCGGCCATCGAATGCCGCATTAATGCCGAAGACCCTTACAATAATTTTGTCCCGTCTCCCGGGAAAATTGAAGAATTAAACCTTCCCGGCGGTCCGGGGGTGCGTTTGGACACGCATATTTACCCGGGCTATGCCATCAGCCCCCATTATGATTCCATGGTGGCCAAAGTGATCGTGCACGGCAAAGACCGGGAAGAGGCGGTGCGCATCATGCGCCGGGCCCTGGATGAATTTTATATTTCTCCGATTAAGACCACCATCCCTTTGCACATGGAAATTTTGCACCATCCAGTTTTTTTGGAAGGGAAGGCCACGACTCATTTTTTAGAGAAGATGATGAAGAATGAATAACCGGCCTGCCGCTCGTCTGGCGGCATGCACGGTATTGAATTTGCAATAGAATAACCGGGGAGTTTCTTATGCTGGAAGATAGTACTGTGGACTTAGGCGACGTTCAAATGCATAAAAAAGTGATCGGCGACATCGCCGCGGCCACGCTCAAAGAAATCCCCGGTGTGCACCTGGCGCGCTTTGGCATCCTCAGCTCTATTTTTGGAATTTTCGGATACAAAAATTATCCCGGCGTTTCTGTGCGGTTGGACAAAGAGGGAGCGGTGTCTTTGCATATGCGGGTGGTGGTTGAATACGGTTTGAACATCCCGTCCATTGCTTCCCGGGTCCAGGACACGGTGCGCGCCGCGGTGGAGCGTGCCGCGGACATTGATTTAAGAGAGATCAACATCAATATTCAATCGGTGGAGAGGGGGGACGCGTCATGTGGCTGATGACCCGTTTGGCGATCGTATTTTACGTAAGCATCATTTGGATCACCAGTCTGGCCGTGGTGCTGTTCGTTGCCCATGTGCTGGAGTTCAGTGCGGTGCATCAAGCACTGACGGTGGTCTATAATGACGGTAAAGTAGGCGCGATTGTGGCCGGCATTTCCTGCGGCATTATCGTTATGAGTTTTGTTCTGGAAAACCTGATCTACGGCCGGCGCCGGCGCGAGCGCACCATTGCCTTCGATAATCCCGGCGGGCCGGTGGCGGTCTCTCTGTCGGCCCTGGAAGATTTGATCAAACGTTTAAGCGTCCACATGCCGGAAATCAAGGAAATCCGTCCCATAGTTCTGGCCATTAAGAAAGGCCTGGACATTGACATTAAATTGACCCTCAAGGCCGAGGCCAATATCCCGGACCTGACCACGCGCCTGCAGGACCTGGTGCGGCGCAAGATCGAAGAGACCATCGGCATGGAAGGAAAAATCAATGTCCGCATCCATGTGGTGAAAATTTCCCTGGAGGACATTAAAACTAAACGGCCGGTGCATATCAATGAGCCGCATGTGCCGTTTCACGGGTATAGGGCATAAAAACAGACCAAAGACCATAGACCTATAAATAAGTTTTTAGGTCTTTAGTCTTTTGTCTATGGTCTATAGTCTAGGTAAACAGGAGTTTATGAAAAAAATTGGTATTTTAACCGGCGGGGCGGATTGCCCTGGTTTAAATTCGGTCATCCGCGCGGTGGTCCGCAAGGGCATGCAGGAGGGCTATGTGGTCACCGGCATTAAGAACGGGTGGCTGGGGCTCATTGAAAATGACATGCGTGTGCTGGATGTTAAATCCACCACCGGTATCCTGGACCGCGGCGGCACGATTTTGGGCACCAGCCGCATCAACCCTTTCGAGGACGAAGAACAGGTCAAAAAAATAAAAGAGAATTACCAGCGCAGCGGCATTGACGCGCTCATTGTCGTCGGCGGTGAAGAAACTTTAAAAATCGCCCTGGCCTTGTATAAACAGGGGACCATTCAAGTGGTCGGTGTCCCAAAATCCATCGATAATGCCCTTTCCGGCACCGATTACGCGTTCGGGTTTGATACCGCGGTCAATATCGCCACCCAATGCATGGACCGGCTGCACACCACGGCAGAATCGCATCACCGCATCATGGTCGTTGAGGTCATGGGGTTGTACACCGGGTGGCTGGCCGTCCAGGCGGGAATCGCCGGCGGGGCGGACATTGTTTTGATCCCGGAACTCCCGGTCAATCTGGAAGAATTATACGATTCCCTGCGGGAGCGGCATAAACGGGGCAAACCGTTTAGCATTATTGTTATTTCCGAGGGCACCAAGATCGAAGGGTATTTATTGCCGCGCCCCGGAGGAATTGCCGTGGCTGGGATGGAAAAACGCCGGTTCGGCAGCGTGGGGGAATATCTGGCCAAGGCCATTGAAGACAATACCGGATATGAAACCCGGGTCAGCGTTTTAGGGTATATTTTGCGCGGCGGCACACCCACCAGTTTCGACCGTTTGCTGGGCACGCGGCTGGGGGTCAAGGCGGTGGAATTAATTCAAGAACACCGGTTCGGTAAAATGGCCAGCCTGCGCGACAATAAAATGCGGTTCGTGGACATTGAAGAAGCGGTGCGGGAACGCAAACAAGTCACCACAGACATGATAGAAATCGCCAATATTTTTTCTGCGAGGCATTGAAAGGAAGATTTCATATGACCACCAAAGTAAAATCTGATTTAAAATACATCGCTGATCATTTACCTGCCGAGGCTTCGTACACAGATGCAATGTATGAGTTATACGTGCGTATGAAAATCACAAAGGGTAAACAAGCTGTCCGCGAAGGGCGTGTTGTTGCCCACGAAGATGTTAAAAAGATTGTTAAAGAAGAGGCATTAATATGAAAAACATTATCGAACACATTTTTGCGGAATTGATCGCGGTAATCTGGGGACACGTACCTAA
>JACQQW010000278.1 GCA_016206745.1 Candidatus Omnitrophota bacterium
GACACTTTTTGGACACTTGACCTGGTCGGCAAGGGGGAGGGGGACACAGAGATTTTTGGTTAGAAATGTGATAACCCTCATCTGAATTTTTTCAATTTTTTCAAACACCATCTTTCCTTTGCCACCGGACAGCCCACCAGGAAATTTCCTTCTTCTTGATTTTTAGTTCCTGATGGGATATACTTTTATTGAAACCAAAGGGGGGACGCGATATGACCAAAAAACAGAAAGAAATTAATAAAAAAATCCGTGCTATTGACAGATTGACAGGCATGTTTAAGGTCAACGGTGCCAATCGAACAAAAACAGTAAAGGGATACCGCTTTGTCCTCAAGAATTATTAGTTTTGATGTCCCTCCAAGAGTAATTGTCCTTCCAGTATCATCCTCGATACGAATTTTATTATCAATTTAACGTATACATGTACTGACCGTTCTCCCAGTCGAAATGCCGCTGACTGTAATAATTTCGTTAAATCTTTATCATATGACGGATGTGCGATTTTCATTCCTCAAATCGTAGTAAATGAATTCTGCCATCAAGCTTATATGGATGCGCTTTCTGAATATCAGCATAAGCAGAACATTGGCGGGGATAAAATAGCTTTATATAAAAAGAGACCAAATTTGATCGCGCCTGGGCATAATAAGATTCAGAATGCCATTAAAGCCCTGGATGACATTATTTCTGAACGTGAACTTAATGAAGGGGGACTTGCTGTCCGTGATAGGGCGCTGGGCTTAATGCGTCAGTATCATTTTTTGCCGTCGGACGCATATATAGCCGCCATTGCCATTGAGAACAAAATTGGCCATATCGCTACTTTGGATCGTTATTTTGCGAAACGTATTTCTGAGCAGTATTTAAAAGTATTTATGCCGGTCGAGTTGATTTATTAAAGAGCTTCTTCCGCTTCTTTAGCAAGCCGCCCGAAGGAAATATTGAGGGCTTTGGCGAGTTTATAGGCAACAGTAATGCTGATGTCGACCTTTCCCCATTCAATATCGCTGACGTATGTTCTGTGAATATCGGCCTTCTCTGCCAGTATTTCTTGGGACAATTTTAGCTTTAAGCGGTATTTTCGTATTAACCCACCAAATTTCATCCGTAGTTTTATAGTCTTGCCAGCCGTATTCATATAGACTATAATCTTTGTAAAGTTTGCGCATGACCGCTGGAAGATTGAGAACAATGGGTTCCATGAGTTGGTCAACCAATGGCATGCGGATCATGTGTATCGCCATGACCCTGTAGCGATTGAAGTATTCGGATTGTTAACCATGTTGGCGTATATCCTTTTTCACGTTTTTATTGGACGGAATTTAAAGGCCGTCTTTCGCGCCCGGCACACTAAGCAACACCTGGCCCGGATGATTACCGCCCAGATTTACGCTGCAGAGAATTTTATCCCGCCGTAAAGCAGGTATCCTCCCTCCCTGGCCCTCCCCACAGTCTTGATGGGGGAGGGAAGCCGCGTTGACAGGCGCTGGAATAAAACTGTTTGTCTCTGTGGCAAATGACTGGTTTTTGTCCGCAGACCGGCCAAAATTCCCAAGCGAATTTGCCCCCTCCTTGAGCTTAACCTGCGCCTAGACGAGGGATTCCCAGTGTAAAAACGCTTGTTGCGGAATTCCTGATGTACGAAAGTCTTTCTCGACAGCATTAAGGAAATCTGGTATAAATAATTTCCGTTTTCACGATTTACGGCACACGTTTGCCAGCCAGTTGGTCATGTCTGGCGTAGATTTAAACACGGTGCGGGAATTATTGGGGCATAAAGATATGACCATGACGCTAAGATACAGCCATCTTGCTCAAAGCCATAAACAACGGGCAGTGGACACGCTTGGCAAGAGAATGGACACTTTTTGGACACTTAGTCCTAAATTAGAAGTATCAGAGAAATTAGACATTTCACAACCGACTGATAATGATCTAGTTACACTATTCGGGAAGTAGCGCAGCTGGCTAGCGCGCTTCGTTCGGGACGAAGAGGTCGTGGGTTCAAATCCCGCCTTCCCGACTTTATAGAACGACAATCCGGCAGGGCGGGTTTAGTCCAGACTTCCTTGAGGTAAGACATTATTCATGACCGCTTCCGTTTCTTGCCCCCTTTCTAACTCTCCCTGCGCCATATTGACAGCAATTAAGCCCATGGTATAATCGTTCATTTAATAGAACGAAATCGTTCATTCTATAGAACGTTATCGGGTGAGAATAAATGTTTAAAAGAGCAATTACAAATACAATCATTTCCCGGCTTTCCGAGAAAAGGAAATTCATCCAGATTATTTTAGGGCCCCGGCAAGTCGGTAAGTCCACCGCGATTCGGCAAGCCACAAAAGAGCTGCCGTATCCCAATGTGTATGCCCTGGCTGATTTGCCGATACCGCCAGACCATGAATTTATCGCACAAAATTGGAATGAAGCAAGGAAGCAGACAAAGGATGGACAAAAAGTCATTTTAGTTCTTGATGAAATCCAGAAAATAGAAGGATGGTCAAATATTGTCAAGAGATTTTGGGATGAGGATACACATGCAGGGCGCAATATTCAGGTGGTCCTGCTTGGTTCTTCGGCGCTTATGATTCAAAAGAAGCTCCCGGAATCTTTAGCCGGACGGTTTGAAATCATCCGTTTTACGCATTGGTCGTATGTGGAATGCCACAAAGCTTTTGGATGTAATCTTGAAGACTACCTTTTTTATGGCGGTTATCCTGGTGGGTACGAATTGATCAACGAAGAAAAACGTTGGAAGCAGTTTGTAACAGATTCTTTGGTTGAAACGGCCATTACAAGAGACATCGTGTTTTTGGCGGACGTTCAAAAGCCGGTGCTTTTAAGAAAATTATTGTATCTTGGGTGTGAATATGGCGGTCAAATATTGTCTTACGGGAAGATTTTAGGAGACTTAAACGATGCGGGGAGTAAGTTGACCCTCATGAATTATCAGAAATATTTGGAAGCGGCATTTTTAATGGGAGGGCTTCAAGCATGGAAAGGCAGCGGAATACTGCGGCAGAAATCGCCTCCGAAGTGGATGCCTTTAAACACGGCATTAATGACAGCGTTATCCGCTAAAACCAGAAAAGAAATGATGAACGACAAGAAAATCTATGGCAGGTTAGTTGAGGTAGCTATTGGCGCGTATCTTTATAATCAGGCATTGGTCAACGGGTACGAGATTTATTATTGGCGGGAAGGAGATATTGAGGTTGATTTTGTCGTTCGATATGGAGAAAAATTATTAGGGATTGAAGTAAAAACGGGTTTTGAGCACAGTGGCAAGGCACTTGACATTTTTAAAAAGAGATACCCAAAAGCGCAGACCTTATTGGTGGGGGAGTATGGCATCAATGTTGAGAAATTTTTGAAGACTCCGGTGGAGGAATATTTTACTGCGTTGAAATTATCGGCAAACAGATTATAATTATCAGCTATGGTTCGATCCCATGTGTTCTTTTCAGGCACCGTTCAGGGTGTCGGTTTCCGCTACACGGCTGTGGCTTTTGCCCGCGAATTGAAGGTCAATGGCTGGGTCAAAAATCTGCCTGACGGCCGGGTTGAAATGATGGCCGAAGGATCCCGCGAACGCATCGAAAATTTCATTTATAAATTGGACAAACAGTACGCCGGCAAAATCGCGCATAAAGACATTGATTGGCTGGATGCCCGCGGTCAATTTAGCGATTTTACCGTGACCTATTGATATGAACAGCAAACAACAGGCCAAAAGCCGCATCTGGGAACTTGCCCGGCAGATCGAAGAGCATAATCACCGTTATTATGCCGCGAGCCAACCCATCATTTCCGACGCCGAATACGACGCGCTTTTAAAAGAATTGATCGCGCTGGAAGAACAATACCCGGATTTGAAATTGCCCGATTCCCCCAGCCAGCGCGTGGGAACTAAAATAGATGAAATGTTCCCCGGCGTCAGGCACCAGGTCAAAATGATGTCCCTGGACAATACCTATTCCATCGAGGAACTGCGGCAATGGGACGGCCGCGCGCGCAAAGGCCTGCGCAATCAAGTTTATGAATACATGGTGGAATTAAAGATCGATGGTGTTTCCTGCGGCCTGACCTATGAGAACGGTGTCCTGATCTTGGCGTCCACCCGCGGAGACGGGACAACCGGTGAGGACATTACGCATAATGCCAAGACCATCCGCGCGGTGCCCCTGCGGCTCAAAGGCCGGTATCCGCCGCTGCTGGAGGTGCGCGGGGAAGTGTACATGGACAAGAAAGATTTTGCCGCGGTCAACCGTGACCGCAAGGATAAACATGATGCGCTTTTTGCCAATCCCCGCAACGCGGCCAGCGGCGCGTTGAAATTGTTGGACAGCCGTTTGACCGCCCGGCGCAAATTAAAGTTCTTTGTCCATTCCTTTGGGCGGGTGGAGGGGAAATTTTCGTTTAAGACCCAGGAAGGGTTTTTACAGGCCGCCGCGACCCTGGGCCTTCCGGTCAATCCGCATCACCGCTTGTGCCGTGATATCAATGAAGTGATCATTGCCTGCGGGGATTTTCATGCCATGCGCGAGGGCCTTGCTTATGACGTCGATGGCGTGGTCATCAAGGTCAATGACCTTCGGCAGCAACAAGAGCTGGGGACAACGCTTAAAAGCCCGCGCTGGGCCGTGGCGTTCAAGTTCCCGGCGTACCAGGCGACCACCACCATCCAAAAGATCGTGGTGCAGGTCGGCCGCACCGGCGTATTGACGCCGGTGGCGGAATTGGAACCGGTGTTCCTGGCCGGGGTGACCATCAGCCGCGCCACTTTGCACAATTTTGATGAAATCCAGCGTTTGGGGGCCAAGGCGGGTGACCGGGTGTTGATTGAGCGCGCCGGTGACGTGATTCCGAAGATCATTAAAGTGGTGGAAAAGGCCCCTGGCCACAGCGGGTTTCTGGCGCCGCAAACCTGCCCTTCCTGCGGGGGGCCGGTTGTGCGCGAAAAGACCGGTGAAGTCGCCTGGCGTTGTGTTAATCTGTTATGCCCAAAACAAATTGAGCGCGCCCTGGCGCATTTTGCTTCCAGGATTGCCATGGACATTGAAGGACTGGGCGAGGCGGCGGCCGCGCAGTTATTGGACAAAGGGCTTGTGGACAATGTCGCCGGCCTGTACTATTTGCGTAAAGAGGACTTGCTTGATTTGCCTTTGTTTGCCGATAAAAAAGCCGATAACCTCCTGGCCGCCATTGAACAAAGCAAGCGCCGGCCCCTGTCCAAATTTTTGTATGGACTGGGGATCATGAATATCGGTGAGAAAGCGGCCGCGGTGCTGGCCCGGCATTTTGGGACCCTGGACGCGCTGATGGAGGCAGGACCGCAAGAATTGCAAGCGGCCAAGGACATTGGCCCGGTGATGGCGCAGTCCATCGTGTCATTTTTTGGCATGCCCCGGACCAGGCGGATGATGGAGCAGTTTAAGAAAGCCGGCCTCAATTTGATCGAGCCGGCCCCTCAGCAGCAAGGCGGCCGGCTTAAAGATAAGAAGTTTGTTTTTACCGGCGAAATGGAGGGACTGTCGCGCCAGGAGGCCGGTGAATTGGTCGAGTCCCAGGGAGGCAAGGTCATCGGTTCCGTCAGTACAGCGACGGATTATGTGGTGGCCGGCCGTGACCCCGGGTCAAAATATGCCAAAGCCAGGAAGCTTGGGATTTCAATCTTAAATCAGAAACAGTTTGAGGAGATGGTCCATGGTCAATAATTTTGCCCGCTGCCGCAGGATGATCGCCGGCGTCGCCGTTATTGTGGCGGTGAGTTTGTCTTTGAGCGCCTGTGAACCCTTGCGCAAGAAATTCACCCGCCAGAAAAAGAAGGACCAGAGCGAAGTCAAAGATTTTATACCGGTGCTGGAGCCCCAGGAGTATCTTGCGCCCGAGAATAATCCGGTGGAAAATTATAAACAGCATTACAATTTGATCAAGGCCTGGTACAAAGATTTGTGGACTGTGGTAGAGGAGAGAGGGTCGGATAAAAGGGCCGCGTACACCATAAAACAAATCTACGGCCATATTGAGGAGATGCAAAAATTGGTCGTTTCTTCCAAACAAGACGGCCTTGCCCGGCTGAAGAAATTGCTTCAATATTATAATGATTCATTGAACAATTCGCGGCCTTTGCGCAATATGTCGCGCATCCAGAGCGATTTGCGCGCCTTTGACCGCCAATTGCGCCAAATCAACGCGGGCAAGGTCAAGGGCGATTTTGTCCCTGTTAAAAAATGAACCATTTGATCGAAGAGTTTATCACGCACATATCGGTTGAACGGGGGCTGGCCAAGAACACCTTGTTGGCGTATAGGCGCGATTTGGAAAAATACGCGGGGTATTTGGCAAAGAAAGGCGCCGCCTCGCCGCAGAACGTGGCCCGCGCGCAGGTGACCGATTATATGTTCGACTTAAAGAAACATGGGTTGACGGCAACCAGCATCTGCCGTCATTTGGCCGCGATCAAAATGTTTCACCGTTTTTTAGTGCGGGAGAATTTATGCGCCGAAGATCCCACGGGCCTGGTTGAGACGCCGAAATTATGGAAGCGCGTGCCGGAGGTCTTGACCCAAAGGGAAATCGATGCCATTCTAGAGAGGGCGGATCAGGCCAAGGGCATACAGGCCAAACGGGACCATGCGATGCTGGAACTTCTTTACGCCGCCGGCCTGCGCGTTTCAGAGCTGGTGGACTTGAAAATGACAAGCGTGAATTTTGAGGCCGGGTTTGTCCGCGCCGTTGGCAAGGGCAGCAAGGAACGGATCGTGCCTGTCGGTCAAAAAGCCCGCGAGGCCCTGGGTGTTTATTGCGCAAAGGCCAGGGGGAAATTATTGAAGGACAAAGAAAGCGACGCGCTGTTTGTCAGCCGCCTGGGCAAGAAGATGAGCCGGGTGGCCGCCTGGAACATCATCAAGCTTTACGCGCGCCTGGCGGGCATCAAGAAAAACATCAAACCGCACACCCTGCGCCATACCTTTGCCACGCATTTGCTGGAACATGGCGCGGACCTGCGCAGCGTGCAGGAAATGCTCGGCCATGTGGACATTTCCACCACGCAGATTTACACGCATGTGGACAAAGAACGGCTCAAAAGCGTTCATAAACAATTTCATCCGCGGAGCTAAAGTTAAGGAAAGATCGAAAATTCGAACTTATCTCCACTGAGAAAGAGGTTCCCAAAGGGCGACGCAAGATCGCCGTTAAGGTTGTTGATATTTTTGGCAATGATACAACGAAGGTGATTGAGGTGAATGTCGTATGATTAAAACAAATTTGGAACAATTTAAGGGGTGGCTTGCCCAGCCCGAAGACGTAGATCTGGAGTTTAAAGAGGCCGCAAGTAATTTTGATCATGATCGGGGAAGCCTGTTTGATTATTGCGCGGCCATTGCTAATGGCAGAGGCGGTAAGCTGATTCTTGGTGTTCAGGAGAAACCACGGGAGGTTAAGGGGACCAGATACGCCATCGGAACGCACACACGATTGTCGCAAGAAATTTGGGAA
>JACQQW010000264.1 GCA_016206745.1 Candidatus Omnitrophota bacterium
AAATATAAATTTCGATTTTGGAAAAAACCTGGTCAGCGGGTCTTTAAACGCCTTTGCCGGGGACACCATCAACCGGATGCTTTATGCGGATCTTAAAAATTCACTCCCCAGTGATATGCTTACCAAAGTCGACTGGATGAGCATGAAAAATGCTTTGGAGGTCAGGGTGCCGATGCTCGACCACCGCATCGTCGAATTAGCTTTTCAAATGAACGGGGATTTAAAACTGAAGAACGGAAAAGGGAAATACATCCTTCTGGAAACCTTTAAACATCTATTGCCCGCCTCCCTGCTAAATCGCCCTAAACGGGGCTTTGAAATGCCGATCAGCCAGTGGCTGAAGAGGGACTTGAAATTCCTCATCGACGAGCACCTTGCGGAAGACAGGATCAAGAAACAAGGAATTTTTCATTACCCCCCGATCAAACAATTAATCAGTGACCTCTTTTCAAACTGCGCAGACACTTCGTGGCAATTGTGGAATTTGATCGTGTTTCAGGCGTGGTATTCAAGACAACGGTCTATTTAATAGCTCAAGGTAAATGCGTTGGGTTTCTGCGGCGTTTCTCTTTACGTCAAATAATTGTTCCGCCCGCCGGCGTCCTTTTGTACCCATGTCCAGACGCTTTTGATCATCGAGCAGCAAATGCACAATGCTTGCGGCCAGTTTTTCTTTGTCGTCAGGCCCTATTAAGATCCCCGTTTTATCGGGATCGATCAATTCGGGATTGCCTCCGTCATTAATGGCAATCACCGGCTTGCCCATGGCCATGGCTTCGATGATCGCCCGGCTGCAGGCTTCTTTTAAAGTGACGTGGACAAAAACATCGATGAGGCCCAAAAACGGCCGGACATCATCCTGAAATCCCGTAAAAACAACATGATCTTGTATTCCTAAATCTTTGACCAAGGCTTGAAGTTCTCTTAACCGAAGCCCGTTCATATCCGGAAATTCTCCTCCCACAATTAAGAATTTAACGCGGTCGAATTTCTTAATAATAAGGGGTATTGTTTCCAGCAAGAATTCAATGCGTTTGCGTTTATTTAAATTGGTGATCATTCCCACCGTTTTAAATTCTTGAAGGCTGGATTTTTCCTTTAATGCTTCATCTTGCGGGCCATTAAAACGATCAAGATTGACGCCATTAAGGACTACCCTGACTTTGGCGGGAATTGTTGGTCCGAACCTTTGCGCAACAGCCTTTGAGTTGCAAATTATACGCTGGGGAAGGAACAATAATTTCTTGGTGATGTCCGGTTCATCCAAATAAGGGATATTACGCTCATGCCAAATCACCGGTATGCCCAGCAGTTTACCGGCAACAGCACCCAGAATATTGTTGCGGGGCGAATAAGAATGGATAAGGTCTATATGATTGTCGCGCAGAAACCGGTATAAATGGGCAGCTGTCTTCAAAATTTTAAAGCAATTCTTTGGATGCCATTGAGGGATTTTAAAAAAAGAAACATTGACCCACAGAACTGCGGCCTCCCGGCTCAATTCGCCTTGTTCCGGAATGATCAAAAAAAATTGGAACCGCTGGCGGTCCAAATTTTCCCATAAATTCAAAAGGCTGCGTTCCCCTCCGCTGATTTGGGCCGTATTGTGCAAATAAAGGATTTTAAATGTGCGTTGTTGGGGCATGTTCCTTAAGCGTCTGTTTAAAAAAATCGTATAATTGTTGAGAAGTTTTATGCTCGTCATATTCTTTGACGTACTCGAGCCCTTTTTTGACCAGATCTTTTGCCAAACCTTCCTCCTGTAAAATACGTTTGATCGCAGCGGCAATTTGGCTTACGTCATTGGGATCCACCAATAACCCGGCGTCCCTGACCACTTCCGGGATGGAAGTCGTGTTGGAGGCAACCACCGGTGTTTGGCAAGCCATGGCCTCGGCCGGCGGCAATCCGAACCCTTCATACAGCGAAGGCATCACAAAAACTTCCGCGCCGCTGTATAAAAGGTGCGGCTGGTCATGTTCCAAAATTTTACCGGGAAATAAAACCTTATCTTCTAAATGGTAGTCCTGTGTTGACTTTACCAATCGCGGATAAGTATGCTCTTTCGGGCCGGCCAGGATCAGCTTTAAATCAGGGAACATTGGAACAAGAGCGGCAAAAGCGTGGATTATATTTTCGACATTTTTATGCGCTTTAAAATTTCCCATATAAAGAATGTAGCGCCCATTGATGTTCCATTCTTGACGCATGGCTTCAATGTGGCCTGGATTTGTTTCTCGCCGGTAAATGCCGGAAACGCTAAGCGGGACCACCGTGATTTTGCTGTCATGGACTCCATAAACCCGTTGAATGTCCCGCTTGGAATATACGGAGCAGGTCCAAATCTTATCGGCCCGGTGCGCGTAAAGCCTGCCCAAGGTCGCATAATACAGGCGCGCCAAAGGTGATAATTGTTTTTGATATGGCTCAAAAATCAAATACATCAAATCTAAAATGGCACTGACCGTTGGGCAAAATTTTATCAACGGGATTTTATAATAAGGTGAATAAAAAAGATCGATGCCCATTTTTTTAATCGCCCACGGCAGGTGCCACTGGTCCCACGCCAGGGTGAATTTCTCTTCGAGGACCACATTGACCACCCGTGGCCCAAAATCTACCGGGATTTTCCGGCTGGAAAATAATACACAGATGTCGTCATTATCCAAGGCGGCAAAATACCGCAAAAAATTGGCCAAAGGCCGCCCTATTCCTGTGTAAACACCGTCTTGTATTTCGCGGGCATCGATGCCTAAACGCATATCCTCCTATTTACCCCCTCCCTAACCCTCCCCACAAGGGGGAGGGAACTTCAAATACTTACTCCCCTTGCGCTAACCGTAGAGCCAATGGTTTGGGCAGGCCTGCTTCAATAATTTTCCGCTGGGCTTTTTGGACATCGTAAAGGACCCGGCGGATTTCGATGGTCTGCATTTGGGTGTCATAAACACCAAAACTGGCCAGGGGATTGCCGTCCCGCGGCTGGCCTATGCTTCCGGGATTGATAATGTATTTGCATTCCGGCCGGATTTCCAGTTCCGTACCCTCATGCTTATAAATATTTCCGCCGCGCTCAATGAGCACCATGGGCACATGCGTATGCCCCACAAAACATACCGGACTATCCATCAATGCAAACGTTGCTGCGGCCTTAGAAATGTCCGTCAGATAAATGAAATGGCTGGGGTCGTTCAAAGTGCCGTGGACTAAAATACAATCTTTATTTTTTAAGCACAATGGAAGGTCATTCATATAAGCAATGTCCTCCAGTGCGATGCGCGTGCGCGTCCACATGATGGCGGCCTTGCCGTCCTCGGTAAAATAAGAGGCGTCCAACCGGCCCGAGATGGCCCAGTCATGGTTGCCGGCAACGATCACCGCTTTGAGTTTACGGACAATATCCAGACATTCTTTGGGATTAGCGCCGTAACCCACAATGTCGCCAGCACACAATAATGATCCGATTTTTAATTTCCGGCATTCATTGAGCACTACTTCCAATGCTTCCAGGTTTCCGTGAATATCTGAGATGATCCCGTAGCGCATGTTAAAAAGAACTCCCCCTCCCTAGCCCTCCCCTGTACCATATGGTAC
>JACQQW010000265.1 GCA_016206745.1 Candidatus Omnitrophota bacterium
GGTCCCGGTCCTGGGCATTGATATCGGCACCAGCGCCATTAAAGCGGCCGTGATTGCCGCCAATTCAGCCGGCGTGGAATTGATTTCCTGGGCCCTCGAGCGCATTGAAGGCGGCGATGTGAAGGCCGCCCTGTCCGCTGTCCTCAAACGCATTCCATTCACGTCCCAGGTCCCCGTTACTTCGGTCTCAGGTAAAGGGACCTTGATCCGTTACATCGATATGCCGCGCATGCCGCTGGAAGATCTGCGCAAATCATTTGTGTATGACATAGACAAGTATTTCCCCTTTGATCCGCAGACCATTTACACCGACTGTTTTATCCTTGACCGGCAAAACAAAGACAAGCGCATGTCCGTGCTGGTGGCCGCGGTCAAAAAAGAGATCGTGGACGAGCGGATAAAACTGTTTAAAGAAGCGGGGATGGAGTTGTCATATATTACCATCAATTCCATCGCTACGGCGAACGCCTTTGAGCGTCTGGGGCCGGCCGCCGCGCCAAAGACCGGGGCGGCCATTGGCGCGGCGAAAGCCATTTTGGATTTAGGGGGAGCGGTCAGCAATATTTTGGTCATTAAGGACCTTTCTCCTTGTTTTACCCGCGATATCTTCATCGGCAGCCAGGAAATAACCAAACAAATCGCCAATATTTTAGGCGTGGACGCGGCCCAGGCCGATGGGCTTAAATGCGGCCCGGGCGAACGCAGCGCCGAGGTGATGTCTTCCTGCGAAACCGCGCTTAGCCAGCTGGTTTCGGAAATACGGCTGTCGCTGGATTATTTTATGACCGAAAAAAACATCCAGGTCGATGAATTCTTTCTGCTCGGCGGAGGTTCTTTACTCAAGGGCATTGAAGCTGTTTTTGAGAAGAATTTGGGGATGCCGGTGAGGGCCTGGGACCCCCTGAGCGGCCTGCGTTTGGGGCCTTCCATCGCGGCGTCCGGTGTCCAGGCATTTTCCGCGCAATTGGGCGTCGCCGCCGGCCTGGGGTTGGCAAAAATATGATCGATATAAATTTAGTCCCTCCATCAATGCGCAAAAAATCCGTCACCGGGGTCTTGTCCAGCCTGGATCTGGGTTTCCCGCAGGAGATTTTTTGGGGCATTGTCATGTTTTGCGCGGGCCTGTTGGTTTTCATCCACGTTTTTTTATTGGGCGCGCAGGCCGTTAACGGCATGATTTTAGCCGGGCATAGGGCCGAATGGCAAAAAATTTTGCCGCAGAAGAACGCCATGGATGCCCTGGGCAATGAGGTCAAGGACTTAAGAAAGAAAATGGATGACCTGACGGGTGTCACTTCTCCCAAGGCCATGGGATGGCCGCGTAAATTAAATGCGGTCAGTGACACGCTTTCCAAAGGGCTGTGGCTGCGCACAATGACGCTGGATGGCGCGGGATTGACCATGGAAGGCAGTGTGCTGGTTAGGGACCGGAATGAGATGATGACGGTGGGGAATTTTGTCGCCAATCTTAAAAAGGACGAATTTTTTATGCGCAGCTTTACCGGCCTCGAGGTTGTTTCCGTCAGGCGCGGCAAAAAAGGAATGACGGACGTTGCGGATTTTACCGTCACGGCGAAACCGAAGTGAACCTGATCCGGCAAATCAACAATTTGGACATCAAGGCCCGTTACGGCATTTTCGCGGCGTGTGTGCTTTTGGCCGCAGGGTTGGATTATGCCCTTTTTTTAAGGCTGCAGATCAATGATTTAGAAAAAATTAATGAGGAGATCAAGACCTTGTCCGCGGACACGGCGCGGGTTAAAGGGGACATTCAAAGGATCAATGGCATTAAGAAAGGCCTGGAGGGCATGCGGGCCCGGTTGCGGGAGTTGAATGACAAGATCCGTTCAGTGGATGAAGTGCCGTCCATTTTTGAGGAAATTGCCGGCACAGCCAATGCCTCCGGTTTTAAGATTGACCAGTTGGACCCATCGAAGGAGGGCCGGCAGCCTTTGATGACGACCCCGGATGCCAAATATTATGTGTTGCCTATTGTGATTTCGGCGCATTGCGGGTATCATGTGTTTGGCCGTTTTTTAAACAAACTGGAACAGGGCAGTTTATTGTTCCTGGTGCAGGATTTACGGATGGAAGGCAATGTTATTGCAAATATGAGTAGTCCCGATTACAGGAGTAATCGGGACAGCGGCAAGGACGCCGGTGTCCTTGCTGTCCAGGCAACGTTGAAGGTGGTTTTAGCGGACAGAACGCCGGAGACAAAGCCATGACCGCCCGTATCGCATTTGGAATATTTTTGATGATGGCCATACCGGCACAAGCCCAAGAAGATGTTTTTGTATATGATGATCACGGCAAGCGCGATCCGTTTGGGCCCCTGGTCACCAACAGCGGGGCCGTGGTGGTTGCCGACAGCGATTTGACGGTCACGGACCTGAGTTTGGAAGGACTTGTGGCTGATGCCCAGGGGAACAATTTGGCCGTTATTAATGGTAAGATTGTCAAGGCCGGTGACCAGATCGGGCCTTACCGGGTGGACACGATCGCTGTGGACCATGTGGAATTGCTCAAAGAGCAGGAACGCATTACGCTGAAGCTGAAAAAAGGAGGGACCTAGGTGCGCTCAGGCCCATTGTCCGCATTTATTTTAAGCATGATGTTTTTGGCTGTGCCGGTCAGTGCCGACGAAGGGCTGGTTTCTTTGGACTTTCAAGGCGCGGAGATCCGCAATGTTTTGAAAGTATTGTCGTATAAGAGCGGGGTCAATATCGTGGTCAGTCCCGAAGTCGCCGGGACAGTGACCATCCAGCTGACGGACGTCCCGTGGATGAAAGCCCTGGAAGTGATCCTGGCCACATACGGGTACGGGTATGAGCGCAAGGGGAACATCATTACCGTCATGACCATTGAGAGCCTGAAAAAACTCCGCGAAAACAGCCAGGCGCTGCAGGAACAGGAACCGCTGATGACCAAGACCTATAATTTGAGCTTTGCCAAAGCGTCCGATGTGGTCGACTCCATCAGCAAGATCAAGACCGCCCGCGGCAGCATTAATTTTGACCAGAGGACCAATACCTTGATCGTGCGGGACGTGCAAAGCGCGCTGGATTTGATGGACGGCGTGATCAAGACCCTGGACAGCGTCACCCCGCAGGTCTTGATTGAGGCGAAGGTGGTGGAAATAAAGCTGGATGATACCGACAAGTTCGGCATCGACTGGACCGCGCAGATGACCGCCTCCGGTTCCAAGAGACCGGCGCTGTTTCCTTTTACGGGGGACGTTTCCAATCGTCAATTGCCGGGGGCATTCCCGTCCCCGGCCTCGTCCCTGTTTTCTTACGGGACACTGGACCTGACCCAATTGCAGGCCATTTTCTCAATGCTCAAGTCCCGCACGGACACGAACATTTTGTCCAATCCAAGGATTGTGACGCTGGACAATCAACCGGCGCGGATTGTGGTTGGAAGGCAGTATCCGATCCCAAGTTATACCTATAACACCGAGCAAGCCAAATTGCAGGTTTCGGGCTGGGCGTATAAAGATATCGGGGTCATTTTTGAAGTCACGCCGCATGTCAATAATGCGGGGCTGGTGACGCTGGATTTGCATCCGACGATCACGGCGATCGACGGTACGGCGACGGTGGAAAACACTTCGTTGCCGCAGTTGACTGTGGAGGAAGCAAGCACAAAAGTCATGATTAAAAACGGAGAGACTTTGGTAATCGCGGGACTCATTACGGACCAAACGGACGTCACCAATAAGAAAATCCCGATCCTTGGCGATATCCCCATCTTGGGCGAGGCGTTTAAGAACAAGAACAATACCAGGACCAAAAAGGAATTGTTGATTTTTCTGACGCCGCACATCATCACCGCGCAGTCCCCGGGGCCGACGAGCAATCCTCCTGCCCCTGCCGCTTCCAGCGGTAAATGAAGCCATGGTCTTTCCTCTAAATTAATTCTTTAAGGGAGGATAAACTGTGTCTAAAGAAATTTTGATCCATGTGGCTGAAGGAGAACGCCGGGTGGCGGTCTTGGTGGACGGAAAACTCGATGATTTTTACATTGAGCTTGACCGCCACCAAAGCATGATGGGAAACATTTACAAGGGCAGGGTGGAATCCATTCTGCCTTCAATCAACGGGGCCTTTGTCAACATCGGCCAGGAAAAGAACGGGTTTTTATATTTGACCGACGCGGACAACCCGTTCCTGGGTGATATCGAGAAAATCGAGGACGAACCGTCCATGGGGCAGAAGCTGTTGAACGTGTTTTTGCCAAAGCCGGCTTCGACTGCGCCGCCGCCCCTGCCAAAGGCGGGCCCCGTCCAGGCCCGGGCCCAGGCCAAAAAACCGGCCAATGAATTGCCGCTTAAGAAAGACCAGGAAATTTTGGTGCAGGTGGTCAAGGACCCGTTTGGCACCAAAGGCGCGCGCTTGACGACCCACATCAGCCTGGCCGGGCGTTTTGTGGTGTACATGCCTTTGGACCGGCACCACGGCATTTCCAAGAAAATCGACAAACCGCAAGAGCGCCTGCGCCTGCGCGGCATTTTAAAATCGTTTAATTTTGTCAAAGGCGGCGGTTTTATCGTCCGCACGGCGTCCATCGACATAGGCGAACGGGAAATCATCCGGGACGCCAAGTTTCTGACGGCCATGTGGGACAAGATCCGCAATTTGGCCAAACAGAAACAGCCGCCGGCCCTGGTCTTCAAGGAATACGATTTGATCTGGAAAGTGGTGCGCGACCTGCTTAAAGACGAAGTGGAAAAATTGATGATCGACTCGCAGGAAGAGTATGTCAAATTGCGCAAGTTTGCCGAGGCCTCCGCAGGCAAGGAAATGGTGGCCAAAATCCATTACCATCACGGCCCGCAAGCCATCTTTGACGCCAATGGCATTGCCCGCGAATTGGAAAAGATCTATGAGTCCAAAGTGTATTTAAAATCCGGCGCCTATGTGGTCATTGAACCGACCGAAGGCCTTATTGTCGTGGATGTCAACAGCGGCCGTTTCAAGACCAAAGGCACGCCGGAGGAAGCGGCCTTCGCGGTCAACATGGAAGCCGCCCCGGAAATCGCCCGCCAGCTGCGCCTGCGTGATTTGGGCGGGATCATCGTCATCGATTTCATCGACATGAACCGGGAAGAGCATAAACGCAAAGTGCTGGGTGCCTTGCGGGACGCCCTGGCCAAGGACCATGCCAAGACCGAGGTCAACCGCATTTCGCAATTGGGCCTGGTGGAGATGACCCGTGCCCGCACGGGCAAGACCATCGAATCCTTGAAATTCCACGCCTGTCCTTATTGCGAGGGCCGGGGGAAGGTAAAGATTGACTAATTTAGGGGTATGTGTATAATTATTTTTTCACATTATCTAGGAGGAACATCATGTTCGCAGTCGTGCAATTAGGGTCCAGCCAATTTAAAGTGGCCGAAGGTGAGACCATTACCGCCACTCGTATGGATTATGTACCGGTACAAAGAATCGTCCTGGATAAAGTCCTGCTCGTGTCCGACGGCAAGACCGTCAAGATAGGCCGGCCATTCCTTAAGGATGCGGAAGTCAAGGCCGAAGTCGTTGGGCACCCCCGTGGTGTTAAAGTCGTGGCGTTTAAGTACCGCAAGCGCAAAGATTCCGCCCGCACCCACGGCCA
>JACQQW010000266.1 GCA_016206745.1 Candidatus Omnitrophota bacterium
TCCTGCTGGCCCGCCAGGTCAATGTCCCGCGCATCGTCGTGTTCATGAATAAATGCGACCAGGTGCAGGACAAAGAACTGCTGGAATTAGTCGAGCTGGAAGTCCGCGACCTGTTGACCAAATATAAATTCGACGGGGACAATACCCCGATCATCAAAGGCAGCGCTTTGGAGGCCTTGAACAACCCCAAAGATTTTGAAGGCAAGGCCAAACCGATTTTGGAGTTAATGGCCGCGGTGGACGCGTTTATCCCCGCTCCGGCGCGTGAATTGGACAAGCCGTTTATCATGGCGGTCGAAGACGTGTTTTCGATATCCGGCCGCGGCACCGTGGCCACCGGCCGTATCGAACGCGGCCGCGTCAAGGTCAACGATGAGGTCCAGCTCATCGGTTTGCGCCCCGACATCAAGCCCGTGGTCGTGACCGGCGTGGAAATGTTCCGCAAGGAATTGGAAGACGGGCAGGCGGGGGACAATGTCGGCCTGCTTTTGCGCGGCATTAACAAGGAAGACATCGAACGCGGGATGGTCCTGGCGGCCAAAGGCTCCATTACGCCGCACACCAAGTTCAAGGCCAGTGTCTATATTTTGACCAAGGAAGAAGGGGGCCGTCACACGCCGTTCTTCAAAGGTTACCGCCCGCAATTTTATTTTCGCACCACCGACGTTACCGGCACGGCCCAATTGCCGGAAGGCGTGGAAATGTGCATGCCCGGCGACAATGTCACATTGACGGTGGAGCTGATCACCCCGGTGGCCATGGAAAAGGAATTGCGCTTCGCCATCCGCGAAGGCGGCCGCACCGTTGGTGCCGGTGTTATCTCAGAGGTCATTAAATAATGCAGAAGATCCGTATAAAACTTAAAGCGTTTGACCACCGGTTGATCGACCAATCGACCCAGGAAATTGTGGACACGGCCATCCGCACCGGCGCCCAGGTGCTTGGGCCCGTGCCTTTGCCGACGAAAAAAGAGCTGTACACCGTCCTGCGTTCGCCGGTCATCGATAAAAAGAGCCGGGAGCAATTCCAGCTGGCAACACATAAACGCCTGATTGATCTTGTCAATCCGACCTCCAAGACCGTCGAAGCCCTGCGCAAATTGAATTTGCCGGCGGGTGTGGATGTTGAAATTAAACAGTAGGGGCGATTAGCGAATCGCCCGAACAAAAAAGTAACTATTATCCGCGGTTTAATGGGAACAAAAGTGGGCATGACCCAGATTTTCGACAATGAAGGGAACATTATTCCCGTCACGGTCGTGGAAGCCGGCCCCTGCACGATTTTAGGTTTGAAGGACAAACCCATGAAGGTGGTCCTGGGGTATTTGCCGGCCAAGGAAAGCCGTTTGCAAAAACCGGTCCTGGGTTTTTTCAAGAAAGCCGGGGTCGGGCCTTTAAAGCACATCAAAGAATTCCGTTCCTCCGGCAATAAAGATTACAAAGTCGGCCAGGAACTCAAGGCGGATTTTTTTCAGGCCGGGGATTTCGTCGATGTCAGCGGCACCTCGATCGGCAAGGGGTTCCAGGGCGGGATGGTGCGCTGGAACTGGAGCGGGGGTCCGGCGGCGCACGGGTCCATGCATCACCGCCGCGTTGGTTCCATCGGTGCCAGTTCCGATCCTTCCCGCGTTTACAAGGGGCAGCACATGCCCGGCCATATGGGGATGGACACCGTCACGGTGCAGAGCCTGCGGGTGATGCGCGTGGACACCGGCAATAACCTGATTTTGGTCAAAGGCTGCGTGCCCGGCCATAAAAACGCGCTTTTATATATCAATAAATCCAATAAAAAAGTCCACCGTTCGCTGGATGAGAAAAAAGAAGTGGTCGCGCTCAAGCGTAACCCTATGAAGCAAAGCAAGGCCAGTGCCGCTAAAACGGCCAAGAAATAATGTACGGGCGAACGGCCGTTCGCCCGTACGGAGAAAATATTATGCCGGAATTAACTGTAGTCGACATTAACGGTCAAAAAGCCGCCAGCGTCACCTTGCCGGACGGGCAGTTCGGCGTGCATGTGCACAATGCGGTCATGCACCAGGCCGTGGTCATGTACCGCGCCAACAAGCGCCAGGGCAATGCTTCCACCAAAGACCGCGCCGCGGTGTCCGGCGGCGGTAAAAAACCGTGGCGGCAAAAAGGCACCGGCCGCGCCCGGGCCGGATCCAGCCGTTCACCATTATGGAAAAAAGGCGGCATCATTTTCGGGCCCCAACCGCGCGATTTTTCTTATACTGTTCCCCGCAAAATCAGGATCGCGGCATTGCGTGAATCGCTCAACGCGAAATTTTTAAGCAATGAACTGGTCTGTGTCGATAAAATCGATGCCGCCTCCGGAAAGACCAAAGATTTCGCCCATATGCTGGAAGCGTTAAAATTGCAAGGGCGCGTGCTGGCCGTGCTCGATGGGGCGGACAAGAAAGCATTATTGGCCGGCCGCAACATCCCGCGGGTGACTTTGACCGCCGCCCCCAATATCAACGCCGAAGATATTTTAAGCAATAAGAATTTATTGGTGACAAAAGCGGCGTTGGAAACGTTGTTGAAACGAATTGAATGATTGTAGAGACGCAAAATTCTGCGTCTCTACAAAAAAAGGACACAATGATCACCTGTTACGACATTTTAAAAGCGCTGGTGCGCACGGAAAAAGGGACAGTGCTGGCCGAAAAGCAGCGCAAATATTTGTTCCGCGTGGCGGATGATGCCACCAAAATTGATGTCAAACGCGCGGTGCAGGAAATTTATAAGGTCAAAGTGGATTCTGTCAACACCGTCATGGTGCCGGGGAAATTGAAACGCGTGCGTTTTAAGACCGGTTACACCACGGGTTGGAAAAAAGCCATTGTCACTCTCATCGAGGGGCAGAAAATCGAGAACGTATAATGGGAATCAGACGTTTTAAACCGGTCACCAATGGTCTTCGCCACGCGGCCTTGCCGGATTATTCCGAGATCACCAAGGGCAAGCCGGAAAAGTCCCTGACCGTTGCTTTAAAGAGTTCCGGCGGACGCAACAGCTATGGCCGCATTACGTCCCGCCATCGCGGGGCGGGCCATAAGCGCATGTACCGCTTGATTGATTTTAAACGCAGCCGCATGGACGATCCCGCCACAGTGCTGGCCATTGAATATGACCCCAACCGCACCTGCCGCATTGCCTTGATCCAATATAAAAGCGACGGTTCCAAATCTTATATTTTGGCCCCGCTGGATTTAAGGGTGGGCGATACGGTCGTCAGCACCAATGATGTGGACGTTGAAATCAAGCCCGGCAATTGCATGTCCTTGCGCCGCATTCCGCTTGGGACCGGCATTCATAATATTGAATTAAGGCCGGGCAAGGGCGGCCAGTTGGCCCGTTGTGCCGGGACTTCCGCCCAGTTGATCGGACGGGAAGGCGCCATGGCCCATTTGCGCCTGCCGTCCTCGGAAGTGCGTAAAGTTTCCGTGGAATGCCGCGCCACCATCGGCCAGTTGAGCAATGTGGAAAATGAAACGGTGTCCATCGGCAAGGCCGGGCGCAGCCGCTGGCTGGGCATCCGTCCGGCGGTTCGCGGCGTGGCCATGAACCCGGTGGACCATCCTCACGGCGGAGGAGAAGGCAAAACCTCCGGCGGACGACACCCGGTAACCCCTTGGGGGAAACCAACGCGCGGTTACAAGA
>JACQQW010000026.1 GCA_016206745.1 Candidatus Omnitrophota bacterium
TGCTTACGCAGGGCCATAATGGCCATGCGTTCCCACGGATAATTTTCGTAAGTCATGTAAAATTTCTTTATGTTTACCGCGCGGGCCAGACGGGCGGTAGACCAAAATTGGATGAATTGCCGCAATTGCACACCCTTAAACACGCGGCCTAAACAATCACGGACCACATTACTGACCTCATGGCCCATAAAATCCAACCGCTCGGGCACCCGCACCGGAGTGGCGAACAATTCCCATACCGCCCGCAGCACATCCCCCGTCGTCAAGAACGCTTCCAACGGGACAATGGCAAAATCTGCGGCCGCGGTTTTTTTCAAACACAGGTCATAATCCCCCAAAATCGCGGCGTAAACAAGCACCTCCCCACTGGATTTCAAATGCGCCGGCAATTTGCCCCAAAACACGTCTTTGTACTTGCCTTGCGCGTCGAAGGAATGATTATAGATAAACGTCTTGACCACCGTATATTCGACGCCGGGACGGATGGATTTCAAACAGCGGCGGGCCTTGACCATGCGCAGCAGGGTCTTAAAAGCATGATAAAAAACCCCGGCCATTCTTTTTAGGCGGATTTCTTTTTGTTTTTGGGTGGTTTTTCCAGTGGCCGCCAGTTCTTCGAGCAAATCGGGCAAGGCTGATGAAAATCTGTTTTTAGAAGCAAAATCCGTGGCCCAGAACAAGCGCGTGGGGTTTAATGCGCTGATATCGTCTAATAATTGATTATAGGATTTAATGAAGTCTTCAGGCGTCATTATTTAACACTGCATTAGGCACATGTCCCAATTGAGCAATTAATAGACGCTATTTTATCCGAACCCCATTGTTCGCGGTAACGGTCGGCGGCCTCGGCCAGGATTTTTTCGCGGGGCAGATTATTCTTAAAACCGTCCAGCAGCCACTTTAAATAACTTCCTATTCTATAAGCGGCCTTGCCGTCTCTAAATGGATCCATGTCTTTGATCATGGGCGACCAGTCCCCGAAACCGGGCAGGCCTCCCGGCCTTTGCCAATGCTCTTCGCATATTTTCCATAAATCTTCCCAATCGGTAAACGCTACACGCGGGCCAAGGCCGTGCAATTTACTGGTCGGCCATCCTTCCCGGTCCAGGAGTAATGTAGGCACTCCCGCGAGCGCGGACTCAAAACCTGCCGTAGAGGCGCATAAATGGCCATGAATGGCAAAATCGCAAGCCAATGCCGCCACCGCTGGAGGATGGGAGCCCTGGATACTCCCCTCTTCAAACACAAAGCAACGACCCGTGGCCTCAGCTTTGACCAATAAATCATTCACATGAGCTAAACGTTGGCGTAAAGTGACCGGGGTTTTTGGTTTGATCACCAACCCCAGACGAGGATCTTGCAAAATCTTTTCCAGTAAAAATACATAATTCTCCCGCATGGGTTTATGGCCCGTATGCCATCGGGTATCTTGGGAGTTCTCATCAAAATAAGCCACAATATGACGCGCGCCGTTCTTTAAAATCCTTGTCCGGATCTCCCTGGCCATTGGCCTTACAGATTCGAGACGGCAATCCCCGACATAACCCGTCACGACATAATAAGGAATAACGGACAGCGATGCTTTTTCCAGCTCGATCCCTTCTCTTGAGAAACCAAAAACCACGTCAGCCCACACACAGGTCTCCGGACGGACGACATCTTCATAAGCACGTTGATAAACGCTTAAAATACCCCCCACGCCATGGATCGCATCCGTCATGATCATATGCTGCGCGTCATATTTGTACCAGGTGTTATAAATTTTTGTCCGGGTCCTGGAAAAAAAATCCCGCCAGTAATAGTATTGTTCAAAATAGTCCCTGCATCCTTTCTTGAACCACTTGATTTCAGAAGCGCCGGCAAATCCGCGAAACGTGTTGCCGGACAGGCGCGGCGACTGAGCTGACGGCCAATGATTAAAAAATGGGGCCTTATCACAGGTGATCGCCAACGGCGTCAAACCAACGGCTTTTATTTCATGTTTCTGGAGCTGCCGCCATTTCCGATCATCCAGTGGATCTCTACGGATCCTGAAATTCATCAAGATGTCCCTGCCTTCTACTGCACCCTGCCGGCAAAAAAACAGGTCCGAATGCATGCGAGGGTCGTCTAAATTCAAATGACCGTTATAATCAACGTTTAATTTAACGCCTTGCGCAGGCAATGGCACCTCCGGTTTTCCCCACCGTTTCCAAAAGCACCACCAAAAACGCAATTTATATTTACCCGGCCCATGGATGATAATCTCTTCCCAAGAGCATATTTTAGGCATTGCCTGTTTAAGGAATACGCCCTGCTCTTTAGCGTAATCCGTTAAATATTTCATCCACAACTGTCCTCGGGTATATAAAACAATTTTCTGCGCCCCGCCGCCTTCGATCCGTTTATTTTTCCACAAAGCGATGTGTGTTAACGCCATCACCCGTGACAAAGAACCGGTTTGTTCAAAACCAAGAACCAGAAATTGTTTGCTGAAATAATGTTTCAGGCCGCTTTTGGCGGCTACAGGGTCATTGAGCACGGATTGGAACAATGGATCTTTGATGATTTGCCCACGCACTACGGCGACATCTTGATAGGGGATCCGTATTCGAATTAAATAACCATTTTCATCCCGTATATCAAAAAAACTGAATTCCAAATAGAAGACATTGGCTTTAAATAACCTTGAAAGGGCCTTGGCGCATGCCGCTCCCAAACGGGTCGCGTCCACATAATAGATGTCACGGCCCTTATTGGACCGCTGGTCCAACAAAAGCGGCAATAATGTCCACAAACACACCGGGACCGTGAGGCTCTCAATAATAATCAGTTCTTTTTTTTCCATTGATCGAAAACCCGGCCAATTTCCTCTTCGCTTAAGTCCTGCGCTTTAAACGCATCGCCGATGTCTTTAAGTAAAATCATGGTCAATCCCGGCCCTGTCCTCTTTTTGTCTTTTTTCATATAAGAAATGATGCTCTCCGGCGTAACTTCATCAAAATCAATGGCCGGATAAAAAGGTCTTAGCATAAGTTCCAATTCCCGGACCAGCGCCTCATTGATCAAGGCGCGGCCCAGGGCAATGCGATTGGCAAACCCCATTCCGGCGATGACCGCGATCCCGTGAGGGACGCTGAAACCGCTGGCCGATTCCAGGGCATGCCCAAAACAATGCCCGTAATTCAACAAATTCCTGATTCCCGTATCAAATTCATCCTGCTCAAAATAGGATTTTTTGATCTCCAGGGTGGAAGTAATAATTTCCCGGATATGCGGGCTTTGACGCAGGTCGCCGGAAGCCAGAAAATTCTTTAACCGCGCATAACGGCGTTCATCAGAAAGTAAGTGAAATTTGATAATTTCCCCCACCCCGCTGTTGAACGCGGCATCCGGCAAGGTGCGGGTAAAATCCAGGTCCACCAGGATCAAGTCCGGCGGATAAAACGTGCCGATCAAATTTTTGCTGTCTTCAAAATTAATGGAGGTCTTTGAACCGATGCAGCTGTCGGCCTGGGCCAATAAAGTGGTGGGGACAAACACCCATTTTATTCCGCGGTACAGGGTGGAGGCCACAAACCCGCTTAAGTCCTGCAAAATACCTCCACCAAAAGTGACCAAACAATCATTGCGGGTAAAACCGGCTTCAATGAGGGCCTTATAATAGCCAGCCAGTTTCAAATAGGATTTATTTTCTTCCAGAGCTTCAATCAACAGGCAAAAATCGTCGCCGACAAATTGTTTTAACGGCCGTTCATAAAACTCCCATAACTGCCGGTCAATGAAATAAAACCGGCGGCCGCACTTCATACCGGACAGGACCGACGGACCCAGGGCCAAAATCTGCTGGACAACTTTTAATTCATACGTTTTAATTTTGGAAACAATGTTCAATGCGCCATCACCCCTCCACCGACATTGATGGCCTGTCCGGTGATGTACGTATTTAAATCTGAAACCAAAAACAGGGCCCAATAAGCAATCTCTTGAGGTTCGGCAAAGCGGCCTGCCGGGATATTCACCCGCAAACTTTCCCTCTGGTCGTCCGTTAATTTGGTCAGCATGCGTGTGCGCGTATGGCCCGGGCACAAAGCGTTGACTAAAATACCTTCCGGGGCCAGGTCCAGGGCTGCGGCCCGGGTCAGGCCCACCAGGGCGGACTTACTGGTTGAATACGCGGCCAGGCCGGGCCGGGACACACCCGCCGCAATGGAGGCTATGTTGAGAATTTTTCCCCGGCGCTGCTGTTTCATGCGCGGCGATGCCGCGCGGATAAGGCGCATGGGGACATCGCAATTAACGGTCATGATCCTTTGCCAATCGGCATCTTTAATATGCTCGACGGGTTGCAAACCATGCGTCCCGGCATTGTTGACGACAATGTCCAACCGTCTTAAAGATGCGAGGTATTGAAGAAACAATTGTGTTTGTTCATTGTCGCTAAAATCGACTTTATAGTGCCGCAGGCGTCTGTGCGCCTTGCCCCACCCCAGTGCCGCCTGGGTATTAGTGGCGATCACCTGCGCCCCGCCTTTTAAAAGGCCCTCGGCGATGGCCCGGCCTATGCCGCTGCCGGCGCCTGTGACTACCGCTTTTTTTCCTTTAAAATCCATGCTTGTCATCGAAGAGTATAACCTCCATCTACAACAATGGCCTGGCCCGTCATATACAAATTAAAATCTGAACATGCGAACAAGGCCGCAGTGGCAACTTCCTCTTCCTGCGCAAAACGGCCCAAAGGCACCTTGGCGCTTAACAGGCGCATTTCCTGTTCTGAGAGGATCGATGCCGTTAAATCTGTTTTGACAAAACCGGGACACAAGGCATTGACCAAAATACCATCCGTCGCTAAATCTAAGGCCGCCGCGCGGGTCAGGCCGATCAAGCCGGCCTTGCTGGCGCTGTACGCATTGCGCTTGGCGCGCGACACGATCCCGAAAATGGAACTGATATTAAGGATCTTGCCTCCTCTTTTGTTTTTTTTCATTAATATGGCTGCCTCTTTCATCAACAGCATGGCCCCGGTCAAGTTCACCTGCAAGACCCGGTCCCAATGGGATTTTTCGACCTGATCAATGGCCTCTATGATATTAATGCCCGCATTGTTGACCAGAATGTCCAGGCGCTTGAGGGTCCGCATGCGGCCCGTAAATTCAGCCACGCTTTGTTCTTTAGAAAGATCCAGGGGCCAATACATACATCCTTTTACCGCATGGGTCTTGCCCGTCGAGGTCCCGGTATAGATGACCTTGGCCCCGCAATAATGCAAACGCTTGACGATGGCCCGGCCTATTCCCCGGGCACCCCCGGTCACCAGGGCCACCTTACCTTTAAAATTCAATGGGATCGCGGACATATTTTCTCTTAAGCGGCAGCCTGCTCCATGATGGCCAGGGCTTTTTCCACTTCCTGCCGGGACACGTTCATATTCGGCCTTAAACGGACGGTCAAGTCCCTGGTCTTGTTGCATAGGAATTTTAAATCCACTGCTTTTTTAAAAAACGCGTCCCGGCTCTTTTGGTCCGCAAAATCAAACGCGGCAAAAAGGCCGCACCCGCGGGCGTTGAGAACATGCGCATTTGCTTTCAAACCTTTAAGCAGCTGATCTCCCCGCCGGCGCGCATTATTGAGCAGGTCATATTGCTTATACGCCCTCAGCACATACTTGCCCCGGACCATGTCGCACAAACTGCCGTCCCAGGTCACTTCCAGACGGACAGGAGTCTTGAAAATTGTTCCGAAACTGCCCTTGGCCATGACCCCCGCCACCTGGAGTTTTTTGCCGAAAGCGACCACGTCCGGCACGATGCCGGTCTGTTCGAAATACCACATGGTCCCGGTCGTGCCCACGCCGGTCTGGATCTCGTCGAA
>JACQQW010000267.1 GCA_016206745.1 Candidatus Omnitrophota bacterium
AAACAGTGTCAATGTATAATTATTAAATTTCCTGGAAAAATATTTACAGTTTTTCACAAATTTGGCTGATTTAAGCGCCTGCTAATAATTTCATAACTCATTAATTATTAACACATTGTGTAATTATTTTATGTAATAGTAAGCGCTTTCCCATAAATCGCCTCCAGGCCTTGCGCGGGCCAATTCCACATGCTATACTTCCCTTAAGTATTGGAAAACAACCTTAAACCAAAAGGAAAAAATATGAAAGCCATGTTCAAACAGATTTCACGTACAATTGCCAGTGTCATACTCTTCTTCTTTACCTTTAATATGGCGGCCCCGCCCGCAAGTTATGCCCAGGTGGCGTTCCTGCCGACCGCTGGGAGTATGGTGCAGATGAGCGGCAAATTTGACATGCCGCTTATTAAGGGAATCAAGTTCCATGCGGACAATCCATTCCAGTTTGACCTGATTGTGGATGTGGGGACCGATAAAATGGGCAAGGATCAAATAAGAGAAGAGGGGCAGAAACTGCTTTCTTATTTTTTGGCTTCTTTGACCACCCCGGAAAAGGAAATCTGGGTCAACTTGTCTCCCTATGAAAAAGAACGCATTATCCCCAAATCTTTCGGCAGTACGGGCATGGGTCAGCAATTATTGGCCCAGGATTATATGTTAAAGCAGATCATGGCGACCGCATTGTATCCGGAACGTGAATTAGGCAAACAATTCTGGCAGAAGGTGTATGCGAGCGCTCAGGAGAAGTTTGGGACCACCAATATCCCGGTCAATACCTTTAATAAAGTGTGGATTGTGCCGGATAAAGCTCAAGTGTATGAAAACGCGGAAATGAACACCGTATTTGTAGTCAATAGCACGTTGAAGGTCATGTTGGAACAGGACTATTTAGCGGCAAACAAGAGCAAAGCCGTGGAACAGTTTGGTTTGACCAAATTGCCGCAAGCCAATGAATTAAGCGCGGTGTCTTCCTCTATTATCAAGCAAGTGGTGATTCCCGCATTGGAGAAGGAAGTCAATACCGGCAAAAACTTCGCGCAATTGCGCCAGGTGTACAATTCCCTGATTTTGGCCAAATGGTACAAGACGAATTTGAAGAACAATGTGATTGCCAAAGCGTATGTAGACCGCAACAAGACCGCCGGGATTGTGGGTGAAGACAATGAATTAAAGGAAAAGATTTACCAGCAATACCTTAAAGCGTTTAAAAAGGGCGTGTACAACTTTATCAAGGAAGACACCGATCCCGCCACCGGGGCCATGGTCCCGCGCAAATATTTTTCCGGTGGAATTATGGGCAAAGTAGACTACGCCATGGCGACCAAGGCGGAAGCCGCCACATTCCAACAAACTTTAAATCCGGATAATTTGGCAATGATAGCCGCTGGGGCGGAAACAGTGGGCGGCCCGTCCCTGGGTTTTACCACTCCTGTTGGTTCACAAAAGACACAAGAGCAAGTCCTCAAGGATGCCAAGGCCAATATTGAGGGCAGAAAGCCGGGGAAGGCCCCCAATTATGGTTTGATTGACTCTGACACCAAAGAACCAATTCGAGGGCCTGAGGGCCGTAAGATTTTGGTGGTGACGGACGCGCAGTCGCCCAACGCCGTGACATATTTTACCCATACGACCAAGAAAGGGCAGGATTTATTTGTAGTGGTCGTCACTGACAGGAAGAATTTGAAAGAAAAGCTTTCCTATGTGATCCGTTCATATTGGTATTATCAAGTGCTTTTAGAATCCAATTCTGAGGAGAATGCTCAACGCATGGCGAAACAGCGCGCTTTCGTAGACGATATTCTTGACGCTAATCAAGGCAGGAAAGATGTGGTCTTGACTAAACTTCAACAAGCTGAAATCGACCGGCTATTGCGTGAACCCGGCTCTGTGGCTGATATGCAGAAGGCATATCAAGCAAACCTTACTGATCAATTGGCCGAAACTGTCCGCTACATGCAGAGACCCGGTGATAATTGGCGTCCACAATTTGAGCTGGTTTTAAAGGTGGAAATATTGTTCAGGGAGAAATTGGCCGAAGCCATAGCCATGCATGGCGAAAAAGTCCCTGACATTGGAGTGGTATTGTCGGGCATTGATTGGAATGTGGTATTTCCGAATAAGGAAGCTTTTTTGGATCCACTGGCGACCCCGCAAGATGTCACCGACAGTCTTGTGCCGATGATTCAAGATGAATCCAAGTCGAAAACGCAACTTCAAGAATTAGAACGGGAACTTGAAACTAAACTGGCTGAAATCGGTGGTTTTGATGCGTTTGTTTCAGAGATTGCGGCGTTGGAGCAGCAGATAGATACGCTGACGCGGCAAGCAGACGTCCTGGAACAAGAGATTAAGAGGTTAAAACCTGCGGTTGAACAGTTTGGGGCCGCAACGCCCGGGATAGTGGCATCTTACCAGGAAAAGCTGGACCGTCTCGCGCAAATACGCGCGGACATTGAAGAAAAACAGAGGGTATTCAACGGGATGCTTGCCACATCACAAAGATTAGATAATCTTATCAACCAAATTAGGGATCTTAGGGCCCAGCTTCCTGTCGCGGCGGCTGAAATCAGCGCCGCGGTGGAAGTGGCGCAGGTGTTGGATCAAGAGCCGGCCGAAGGTGAAGCCACCGGCCAAAGGGCGCTGACGCGCAAGGATTTATTAACTCCAGAGCAACAAGCTGATTTTAAGCGTTTCAGATCTGAATTGAGACAGGCCAGGCTGATGGCAGACAAAACTAAATGGATTGCCTCTCAACTTGGGATGGAATTGGCGCGATATTTGTCCCTTGACTATTTCTTAAGTCGCAGCGGATCGGCGTCAGTAACATTGGAAAATGATGTTTTCGAAGCGCGATTGGAAGAAGCGCAAAACCGGTCGGCGCGGGACAATCAAAGATACGATGCCCTTTTAAAACAATTTAGGAGATTTCTGATTGCGCTAAGAGATATAGTGGAAGCGCGCGCGAGAAACAATGATATCAGCATCCTGGATCAGGAAGTTTATGATAGAGCCAGGGGGGAGATGCAGGGTTTGATTGATTCGACTCCGGCGCCTGCGGCAAGTGTGGTGGAAGAAACGGCTCTGGAAGTCACGCCGGTACCGGTTGTGTCACGGCCTGCCTTGATTCTTCCGGTCCTTGATCCTGAGTTAACCACTGAAGAAGAGTATTATGATCCGCCGCCTTTAACTCCAGCGGCCATTAGAGAGAATGCGGCCGCAAAGCAGAAATGGACAACCAGCATTTATTCAGCCTTACGGCATCCACTGCGTTATATTCGTTCAAACAACAGGACTACCTTTGAAAAAACGACAATCCTTCTTTCCCTTGCGGCCTTTTTAGGGGCTAATGTGGCCGGAGCGTCACACATGAACACACCAGCACCGTTGCCACCTGCTTCGTCATCGGCACAGGCCCCAGCATCAACGCCCGCGCTAGTGTCCGTAGCTCCTTTAGCTCCGGCACCTGTTCAACAAGCGCCCGCGCCAGTGGCCGCAACAGTTCCGGTATCAACAGTTACAGTGCCGGTAGCAACTACAGCACCAGCGACACATGTGGTCAAAAAACCAGTAAAACCAAAATCAGATCGAAGGGTTAGGTTAAAATCTACTAAAATGAAAATGGAGTCAAAAGACGAGCGTAGATACACACTACTTCTACCAGACAGCAGCAATGTTAATATTCTGGACGTGCTAAATGAGCTATTTAGTTTGCGCAGCCCGGAAAAGGCCTTGCGTCTTTTTATACTTTCCCAGGGAAAAATAACGTTTCTCGGTGAAAATAGTGAAGAAATGCCTATTGAAGGATCGACCGGGGCATTTAAGCAGTTTGAAAAACCGACCACCGTGTATGTGTATCTCAATCAAGATGATGTGGATGGTCTATTAAAAGGGGCCGTCCCTGCCGCAGGATCATTTGCCATTACAGAAGAAGTCGAACAAATAGTGGCCGAACAACGCCCAGCCGAAGAAGTGAGTAGTCAACGTCCTGCTCTGATGGAGGCCCAACCCGAAAATGCCCCGATCGTAGCTGCTAAAACGCATACAGTGACAGCCACAGTGCCGGGAACGGTGGGAGATTACCTGAAGCTCATGAAGTTAAGCGCCGAAACAACAGGCATGCTGGCTGTTGTATTAGATCCAAAAGCTTCAAAAGAACTGCTTACTGGAGATATTACGCTTCTACAATATGGGGATGTGCAAACCCAGGTGGAGGTCGGCAGCCAGGTCAAATTGGTGGAAAATGATGACGGCAGTGTTACAATTTCCTACAAAGCGGCTTCGGCTGTGAAGGGGACGAAACAGGGAAAAGGATGGGTGGCCAAAACCGTGGGCAAAGTGGGTGGCGGAATAGGTGCTGCTGTGAAAAAAACAGGAGGCAGATTAAGCGCTGCTGTAAGAAAACTAGGGGCAAGGCTAGAGGCAATGGGGATAAAGCCAGGCGATGGAAGCGTTTTTGATAAAAAGGAAGAAGGAATAGACGAGATGCTGAAGCGACACTATGCTGAAAAAGATGCTCAAAAGAAGAGGCAATTGGAAGCGCAATTAAAAGCGTCGGCAGAGCTTGATCAGCCAGTGCCTGTGACACCGGAAAGTAGTATTGGCCCGGAAAAAGCCCTTTTACCGGCAACGGTCCCGGCAGAGGCAGTGTCTGGAACAGGGGAGCTAACGTTTGAATTTGATGCAAACGGCGATACTGTAAATAATGCCTTACAGCTTATGAGAGTAGGCGAGAATAATGAAAAGACCGTCGCGGGTCTTTATAATGAGGCGCCGGGAAAATTTAAAATAGAGCTGGACGGTATTGTAGAAAACACTATGACCGCATTGCGTCTGTGGTTTCGTATTGCTCATTATAAGGCGACCATTACCGATAATCAGGTTTTAATTCAGATAACAACGAGACAGACTGCTTTGCAAACAAATCTTCAAAAAAAATTTGATAATGCAAAAGGAGAGTGGATTTGGCAGCGGCTTCGAGGTATAGGGGATATGGGCTATGCACATTATCTAATGCATAAAGATTTTAGACGTATCCAATCCGAGTTAGGAAAGTTTCAAAAGAGTTGGTTTGGTGGTAGGTTTGAAGATGATTGGCCTGTAATCGAAAGGATGCTTATTGGGCAAAATCAAGCTATAACTCCAGGCGGTATTGACTTGGAAAAAACCGATGTGCAGTCCAAAGGCACAGGGGTGAAGACGGCCTTTGAGGACCCGGCCCAGTTGGATGCCATGATGAAGGCGGTCGGGCTTAAAGGGGTCATTTTCAGCGTCAACCCGGTCACCAAACCCATGCTGAACCTGCTCCTGGGATTTAATGCCAGCCAATCTTCACCGGCGGCTCCGGCAAAGACTGCGGACCAAAAGCCGGCCGATGATGACACCACGGCGTCCTTTCCCAAGGCCGCGTGGATCATGAAGGAAGAGCGGGAAAGTTCGGTTTATGTGTAATTGATTAGAAGTTTTTTGAACGTATAAAATCGGGGACAGCGCCAGTATACGCTGTCCCTTTTTCTTAGTGCGGCCACGCGGAATCATTTATTAATTGCAACTGTAAATAGTTGCAAAATACATTTTTATAT
>JACQQW010000270.1 GCA_016206745.1 Candidatus Omnitrophota bacterium
AAAATAGATTAAGCCTTCTTACCGACAGAAAAATCACCTAAACGACCATTGATCTCCCTTTGCGTCAAACGCGCCAGGTAGTGGCACACCCCCAGCAACAGACGTAACTGCTCAACCGAGAGGTTGTTAAGATCATGGTCTTCCAAATTCAATAAATCTTTGAGTTCTTGCGTCTTTATCTTCATGCCTTCTCCTGTCATTTAAAGTAAATAAACGACCGTAAAAACCAGCATCCACATCAGATCCACAAAATGCCAAAACAAGGTCAGGATCTCCACCCTCAAATGATTCGCCGCATTGAACCGTCCCTTTAATCCCCCGATCAATACATAAAGAATAAAAATAATCCCTGAAAACACATGCAGGCCATGGAACCCGGTGGCCCCAAAAAAACATCCCGCGTAGATACTGCTCGAAGGAAGGAAGTGTTCCGCGATAAAATGGCGGTATTCAAAAGCCTGGATGCTTAAAAACAGCACCCCTAAAAACAGGGTCCACGACAGATCACGTATGAATTTCTTTTGATCGCCGGCCCTGACCGCCTCCAAAGCGTTCATCATGGTGTAGCTGCTTAATAACAGGGCAAAAGTATTGAACGCCGTCAACGGGACATTGAGCGCCTGCCCCGGATGCGGCCAAGGAGCACCGTTGGCACGCAAATAGGACGCGGCGATCAATATGGCGATAAAACTTAAGCCGTCAATGATCAAAAAAACCCAGATCCCCAATTTCCCAAATGCAATGTTTTTAAAAGCCTTATCTTCCATTGCTAATGCCTGTTCCATACGTTCTCCTGTACTATTGAATAATAAAGATCAAAACAAACATGACCAGCCACACAATAAACAGAAAATCCCAAAAATATTTTATCCCAAGACTGATCGAGGTCCCCTGCCACTCTTTAAAACGCAAGCAGAGCATAAAAACAGCGGCTACGGCGCCCAAAATGTGCAGCGCATGAAAACCTGTTAACAAAAAAAAGAAACTGCCGGCAATGCTGCTTTGCCAGTGAAGGCCCGTTGCCATTGTCATCTGCCATAAACGAAACTGCCCGGCTAAAAATACCAGCCCCAAAGCAAAGGCGCTCCAAGCCCAGGCATTAAGCCTTAAAACATCTTTCTTAAAAGATATGGATAAGCTCCAAGAGCTCATCGCCATGGCCAAGGTATTAAAAACAACGAGGTGTCTGACCGGTGACGTTACATGATCCCCCAACCAAGACGGCGCGCGCAGGCGAAAGACCACATACCCCCAAACCAAGGTAAAGAAGACCAGCGCCCATGAACTTAAGGCGATCATCAAACCTATGGAAAACGTATTGCGCCGGCGCAATTCCGTAAAGTCCGGGGCCATAACAGACATTACCCTATATCCTCCGTCTGCGACGCCCAGTCCTTGCCCTTGATCTTCGGGTTGCTGTATTCATGCGGCCCGCATTTGACCACTGGTTGTGCCGCGAAATTGCCGTGAGGAATAGGATAATCCACTGTCCACTCCAAGGTTGCGGATTCCCACGGATTGCGCGCGGCCTTGGGGCCTCGTAACAAGGCGATCACAAAATTCAATATGAATATCCCTTGGGCAGCGCCCAATATAAAGGCCGCCGTACTGATCTGGCGGTTCATGGGCATCAAGGGCTTGATAAAATCATAGGCGCCGGGATCAAAAAGCCGTCTGTGTTGGCCTGCGTAACCGACGCCCAGCATGTTAAAAAACACATAATTAAGGGCTAAAAAGGTGATCCAAAAATGCGCCTTGCCCCAAAACGGGTCCATCTGCCGGCCGAACATTTTTGGGAACCAATAGTACATGCCCGCGAAAGAACCCATCAGGACGCTGGCGGCCAGGGTGTAATGAAAATGCCCCACTAAAAACATGGAGTCGTGCAAATACATGTCAGAGGTGATGACCCCCATATAAAGCCCGGTCAATCCCCCCAGACCAAAAACAAAAACAACCGACATGGCAAACAGCATGGGCGCATCAAAACGCAAGGACCCCTTCCACATCGTGCCCAGCCAATTCAAAAAAAAGATCGACGTTGGCAGGCTGATCAACAAGGTCAGGAACATAAATGACTTGCCGAGCAACGGGCTCATGCCGGCCACATACATATGATGCCCCCAGACCAGGGCGCTTAACACCGTGATAACGCCCATGCATAGCACGGTGACCCTGTAGCCGAACGCCGGCTTTCTTGAAAAGGTGGACAGCAGATCGGAAACAAGTCCCCACACCGGCAGGATCAGGATATACACTTCCGGATGGCCGAAAAGCCAGAACACATGCTGGTACAATAAGGGGTCCCCTCCTTTGACCGTCGCCTTGCCGCCGGCAACAAAAAATTGCGTACCCAGCACATTGTCCAAGAGTAAAAAGATCAAGCCGGCGGCAATGATAGGGACAAAAATTGCATTCAGGATGGAAGATAACCAAATACCCCAAACCGTTAACGGCATACGCATATAGGTCATGCCCGGCGCGCGCAAGCGGATCACGGTTGTAATGTAATTGATCGCGCCCATGATCACCGCCGTGCCCATCAACACCAGAGAAAGGCACCACAACGCCTGCCCCCATCCGGGAATTCCTCCAACCGGAGTGCTTAATGGAGGATACGATGTCCAACCGGCAGCGGCTGAGCCGCCGGGGCCGTAATGAGAAAGCAACAGGACAACGCCTGAAAAAAAGAAGGTCCAAAAAGAAATCATATTCAACACAGGAAAGGCCATGTCCGCGGCGCCGATCTGCAAAGGGACGACAAAATTGGCAAAGGCGCCTGTTAATAAAGGCGTGACCGCCCAGAAAATCATTACGGTGCCATGCATGGTCAAGACCTGGTTATAGGTGTCCGGTGTAAGGATCCCATTATTTTCCGGGAACAGCAGTTTTCCGACAATCGGCACTTCTGTTTCCGGATAGGCGATCTGCCAGCGCAGCAGCATGGCCTGCAGGCCTCCCCATAAGAGGAAGAATATCCCAAAAAACAAATACTGCTGCGCGATCCTCTTATGGTCGGTTGAAAAAATATATTTGGTGATAAATGATTGACGATGTTCTGGCATTTTCTGATCTCCCTTACCTTAAATTCTAGCCTGCCATTTCCAGCCCCAATCCTTGGGCACTCCACCGGTAGAAGGCCCTGAATCTGCCCACACATCATCCGGCGATGAGGCTTGCGCGGCTTGGGCGTCCAGCCATTTCTGGAAATCCTCTTTGGACTCAACGATCAAATCCCCCCGCATTTTATAATGGCCATTGCCACATAGCGCAGAACATGCAATTTCAAATTTTCCTGTTTTTTTAGCCTGAAACCAAAACGTGGTGATCATTCCTGGAACGACATCTTGTTTAATGCGTAAATAGGGGACATAAAAAGCATGGACGACATCGAACGCAGACAATTGCAGGAGCACCGGCGTGTCCACAGGCACATGCATCTGGCTTAATGGCGCTACAATATCGTCTTGGGTGGCGAATTCTCCATCAGTTCCGGCATAGCGAATGTTCCACGCGAATTGTTGCGGCATTACTTCAATCTTTAAAACATTTTTGCCTTGGGGAAAATTCCAAAACACTCCGTTCAAATCGCGGAAGGACATATGTTCAATCACCGCGTCAATGGAAAAAAATACCGTCATGCCAAGCAAAATGGTGGCAATCACATAAACCTTCTTATTGCCTGTTTCGTACACCGCTTGATGGCCAGGCCGGCTGCGGTAACGGATAATGAAATAAATAATGGCCGCTGCCACTGCCCCGAAAAAAATGACGAGGACCTTATCAATGTAACGGATCACATCATCGATCAAATGGCCATTGGTTGAAATATCCTCCGGGAATGGCATGCCCCAGATGCTCGCATGGGCATGGACGGAAAACCCGGCCAGCAACAAAAACAAGATCCCCGGTATTTTAAGGCCGCGCGACATACAAATCCTTTCTCTAGTATTAATAGGTATAACAGCTTTTACGGTAATTCCCATGCCTGGCAACGGTCGCCTTCTCATCGAAAGGCGTATTATTTTTAACAGGCACGTCATAGCAGGTAATCACGCGCATCCCTTTAAAAGACTGTTTGGCTTTCTCAAGGGTTTCACGGCCCAACGGAGCATCCCCCGATGGACGAACAGGCGTATTAAGCTGTACCTCATGCGGATTTAATAAATATGCCAGCGTACTTAATTCTTTTAAGTACTCAATATTGTCCTTAACCAACATCATCTGCAGCGCAAATTTGCCTTTGAAGCGCTCACGAAATTTTCCAAGCCCTCGAAGCAGCAATTCGTAGTCGATTCCACAAACACCATCAATACAATCGAGCATTCCCTGATTGATGGCATCCAACTTGGCTAAAACAAAATCCGCCTCCATCAAATCGTCTTGAACATCTTTAAGGTGTAAAAGCGAAGAATTAGTAATAACGGCCACTTTTTCTCTTCGTATAGATTTAACTGCACGGATCATGCCCCCTAAATTTCTAGCCAATGTCGGTTCTCCGCGGCCTGAAAAAGTAATGTAATCTACAAAAAATGGCGGGATGCGTTTAATTTCTGCCAATAACTCGGGAACAGAAACATGTTCCTGCCGCTGGCTGGATAATTGGACAGTATTCCCCAGTTGGCAATAGGCACAGTTCATGTTGCAAATTTTTTGCTGACCCGATAAAGGATCAACACCTAACGAATTCCCCAACCGCCAGGAATATACAGGGCCATAAATATAACAAAATGGGGTAATCATAATATGCGCTCCGTTATCAAAACTGACCTTTAACCTTTATTTTATCAACCGCCAGTTGAAAATACCGGCCTCCCCCGCCTTAATCACGTTGCGAATAATGTCCCAATCCGTTTTGACCCTGTCCTGCAAAGACTGCCATGAATTTTTGTGATATTGTGAAAAAGGGGCCTTCCTTGCGATCAACTGCTTATAAATTTTCAGCATGCGAAGAGTACAGTTGCGGATAGAGTATTCTTCGGCGCTGTTCCGGGCCTGTTTTTTAAGCGTTTTAAACTTGTCCGCCGGCCGTTTCAAGACCCATTCCAAAGCTTCTATAAATCTTTTCTGGTCGGGTCTAGGGATTGATCGGCCATTGGCATAATTTTGAATGACTTCCCGTACCCCCGGCGCATTGATGGCGACCACCGGGACGCCGGATGCCAGCGCTTCGATAAGAACAATGCCCTGTGTTTCACTTAAAGATGCGAAAGCAAAGACATCCATGGCATGATAAGCATCGGTTAAACCCTGGCCATCGAGATAACCGGTCAAATGCAGTCTTTTCTGTAATCCCGCATGTTTAAATTTGTTGCGTATCATGGGTACGGATGGCCCCTGTCCGACAATCAATGCGTGAACGCGTCCATCTTTCTTTAATAACTCCACCAAAGCCGGGACCATAAAGTCGAGGTTCTTCTCCGGCGCCAGGCGGCTTACGTGGCCTATGACCATGGCATCCGCCGGAATCCGGTTTTTCTGACGGCAAAGCTTACCATTGCCTTTGGCAAAGGCCCGAGTATTGACGCCTGTGGGAACAACCGTAATAGGGGCCCTTACCCTGCGTTTGATCAAAATGTCCCGCACGCTTTGGCTGGGGGCAATCACATGCCGGCACATATTGGCATAACCGGAGGCCAGCGTGATCAGAAACCGTTTGACCCCTTGCGTGCGGATGGGCAAATAATGCACATAATGTTCGAACATGATGTGATAAGAAAAGACCAGGGGAACATGGTATTGACGGCTTAAACGCACCGCGAAATCACCCATAAAAAAAGGATAATGGCTGTGGATGATATCGGGGCGAAATTCATCCATGATCCTTGAAAACTCTCCGGGAAGGGGCAAATTAATTGAAAATTCAATGCCTTTCCCGTTCTTATGATGGAAAGCCGGTAAGCGCGCCACATTTTCTTTCTTGTCCGCGCGTCCGGCAGGTCCGGGTGCCGCGATCAGGACATCATGCCCCAATTTCCGTAATTCATGAGAGAATGAAGTAAGCGACTGTTCAAGACCTCCAAGGTGCGGAAAATACGAATTGGTCATCATGAGTATTTTCATGTCCGCACCTCGACTTCGGGTGGATTTCCACGCCATTGGGCCTTCCATTCTACTTTTGGCTTGCCTGCATCAAATCTTATGGTTATCCGGACATCCCCGAATTCCGTTGGCGCCGGCCCAAAAGACATGGGTTCCCGGGCATCAAGCCATGCCTGCGGAATACCTGAACATAAAATCAACCGGTTGCCCTCCTCACGCACAAAACAATTCCGGACCATCATGATCCATTCGGCCGCGGCCCAGGCATGCTGACCGTCTCCCATGCACCCACCGCCGGTGCGAGGGTGTACCGCTTCCGGCCATTGCCCTGTCGGAGAAGCAAGATTGGCAATTGCCGTCATCAAATCAAAATACCTGATATCACCCGCCCGCAAAAGTACTTGTGCCAAATGTAAAGTAAGATACGGGTTGATTCCCGAATGGCCCATGTCGTGAAAGAATCCATTATCGATCAAACAATTCTTCATCAAAAAATCAACCGTATCCAAAATCCTCGGGTCATTTTCTTTCCACAAACGCAAAGGGTAACTTGCCGCTAAACAACCTATGACTGCGGTATCCAGGCGTCTGTAGGGAGATGCCGGTACTGCCGGTCTTTTTAAACGCTTGGTTGTCTGCTCAAGGCTTCGATCTATGCAATCCGATAATTTTCGGGCTTCTTCTTCGAAATGTCCGGACTCATCATTGTCTTTATAGGCCCTAAGCAAAAAGGCCGCCGACTTCAGACCTGCCACCCCCCAGAAATCATCCCAATAATAAAAATCATTTGGCCCAAAATGTTCGGCGCTGAATCCCGCCGGCAATAAACCGGCATGATTTAACTTTAAACTTACAGGCAGGCGTTTTTCATGGATCCAGCGGCCGCCTTTATCAATGGATTCCCGCCATTGGGCCGGCGGCGGATTCCCGGTCAGGGCGCAATACCGGCGCATGGTCCACAACGCTTCCCCGTTGGAATCCCATTCCCCTTCCTGGGAAAGAAAATACCCTCTCCTGTCCTGTTTGTGGCGAAAACAATCCAGGACCACTGCCACACGTTCCTTAAAACCGGCGCACAATAAAGCATTCAAGATAAAAGCGGCGTCCCGGAACCAGAATCTCCGGTACAAAAATGGTCCGGGATAGACTTCTTTGGGAGAATGCAAAATCAGCGTACGAATGGCCGCCTCGTACAAAAACTGAAAATGCCGGTCCGGAATTTGCAGCGAACATTTTCCTTTCACACTTTTCTCCCAATCCACCTGTGCCATCTGTGGATATTGCTCATGAGATTCTTTTTCAAAAGGAAAATCGACTAATGGAATTTCAACCGTAATTTCGCGTTCATCACCCGGCTTAATTTGATACAAAGCGGCCGCGGTTGCCATGCCCACCTTGCACCCAACGTGTTTTTTATCTTCCCGCGACGGCAGACCTGCCGGCAGGCGGCTAAATACATCGCCATGGCGGTAATAAGAAAACTCACATTGATCCGCAGGCGCATCAAAATATACGCAATGTTTTTTATTGACCTTCCAACCCGAATGATGGTCCAGCAAAGCAATGTCCTGGATGAAACTCACCCCTTCGGGATTATAGGGACGTAAAGCTATGACAAGCCAGGCCTCTGAAGGTGAAAAGCCGTTGATTTCCAGCCTGCAAACAGGCGCATGCGGTGAGCCAATGACCTGCGCTTTGGTCTTAAGTTCCATTTGATCAAGGCAGGATTTAGTTGTGACATACAAATTTCCACTGATATCTAATTTCTGCTCCACAGATGGAAGCCTTGAGGGAATCAAAGCCTTTCCTTCTTTTGGTATGATCCAGGCATCAATAGACCAGCCATCGTAATGAGGCGTTACAAGACCCCGGGGGTCTACAATGGGAAATTTGTCGCATCCAGGAATACCTATGGCCGTCCAGTTGCGGTGTGTGAGGTTAATTTGCGTCAGGGAAAACGCCCGCGGGACAAATGCATCGTTGCGGGGATTGTATTGGCATTCCACCCAAAATGGCCATATCCAATCAAGATTATGCTGGATCGCCAGACTGTTCATAAGGCCGCGGGCATGCAAAACAACACCCAACCTCAATAATTCAGTGGGGGCCGCCACTTCCGAAGGCTGCACGAAATTTTGTGTTTGTGAGAGGACTTTAACAGGATCCAGAAAGCCCCGCCTGCGCGCAACGTTCCTTACCACATATCTCCATGGGAACCATCTCCAAAACATCAAAAATGCCTCTTATTGATAGTTATTTTGTTATTTGTATTTGATTTATGCAAAATTCTTCTGATAGCGGGTATAAGCTGCTCATATAAG
>JACQQW010000271.1 GCA_016206745.1 Candidatus Omnitrophota bacterium
GGATATTATTGATGGAACCATTTCAGGTAATGCTGTTATATCTGCCCAGGTATTAAGTGAATTTTTTGTAACGGTGACGCTAAAGATCAAAGAGCCGTTATCGTTATCCGCGGCTGAAGCGGAAGTAGTCCTTCTTTCTCGGTTAGAGGTTATTTCTCTCGATATTTTTTTAGTTCAAACAGCCATCCAGCTTCAGCGTAAGCATCGATTGAGTTATTGGGATTCCTTGATCCTTGCTTGCGCTATAAAAGGGGACTGCACGGAAATTCATTCTGAAGATTTCGTTCATGGTCGTCGCTATGAAGGAGTGGTGGTTAAGAATATTTTTTTATGATTTTAGCCAGTTCATTGAGCGCGGCTCGTTGATTGTGTCCAAAAGTTGTCCCAAGATTTGAGATTTCGAGATTCTTTATTTGACAAAGTTATGGTTAGGTTGTAATCTTTAACCAGATGTAGTGAACGGGCAAAGGTGTCCTCTCTTGGAACAATGACGTTTTGGGAGAGGATTTTTTATTTTGGGCAAGGACTGTCCTCTTATCGGGTTTTGACGCTCTTTAAGGGGATTTTTTATTTTATGGACAGCAAAGGACGGGTATGGACAAGAAAAAAATTGTGGTGATAGGCAATGGCATGGCCGGAGCCAGGGTGGTGGAAGAAATCCTGGGGCGGGCGCCCGGCCAGTTTGATTTTGTGATGTTTGGGGCGGAGCCCTATGGCAATTATAACCGCATTCTGCTGAGCAATGTGCTCAACCAGACCCAGGAGGCCAGTGATATTTTTATCAATCCCTTGGCTTGGTACGAGGAAAATAATATTACTTTGCACGCGGGCGTGAAGGCCGTCCGTATTGATACCCAGCGCAAAGTGGTGATGGCGCAACAATTGCACCCCCAGGCCGCGGCCTATGCCGTGCACACCGATGATGCTTTTTTGGGTGGATCATTTGAAGAAAGTTATGATTATTTGATTATTGCCACCGGTTCCAGGCCTTTTGTCCCGCCCATGGAAGGGTTTGAGGGTGAGGGCGCATTTTTGTTCCGCACCATTGACGATTGTGATCGTATTGCCGAATATGCCAAGAATTGCCGACGGGCCGTGGTGATTGGCGGCGGGCTTTTGGGGTTGGAAGCGGCCCGGGGTCTGATGACTCATAATGTGGAAGTCACCATTGTGGAGGCGGCCCCTCAATTGATGCCGGCCCAGCTGGACGCGGAGTCCGCGCAAATTTTAAAGCGCACCATGGAAGCCATGGGATTGACCGTATTGACAGACCGTAAAACCGCGCGCATTCATAAAACGGACGGCAAAATCACCTCCCTGCTTTTTTCCGATGGGGGCACCATCCCCGCCGACATGGTGGTCGTCAGCGCTGGGATCCGTCCCATCACCGAGGTGGCCAAAGACTCCGGCATGGACGTCAATAAAGGCATTGTCTGCGACGATCAAATGCGCACCAGCGACGCTTCTGTTTTTGCCCTGGGGGAATGCGTCGAGCACAGGGGCAAATTGTACGGGTTGGTGGAGCCCATTTGGGCCCAGGCCAGGGTGATGGCGGATGTGATCAGCGGTTTTAATCCCCAAGCTGTTTACGAAGGTTCAAAGACCGGGACAAAATTAAAAGTCATGGGCGTGGACCTGATGTCATTGGGTGAGAAGGAAGCCGGTTTGGACAGTGATGAAGTGATTGTTTACCGCGAACCCAACCGCGGCATTTATAAGAAGCTGATTGTGCGGGACAATAAATTGCATGGAGCGATTTTGTTGGGAGATGCCGGCGCGGCAGATGTGCTGATTCAAATGTTTCTCAATGAGCAAAGCGTCCCGGGGAACCGTTCTGATTTACTTTTTGGTGCAGTCAAAGGCAGCGCTTTTATCCAGGCCGCGGATTTGCCGGACCATGCCCAGATTTGCAATTGCAATGGCGTGTGCAAAAAAACCATTGTGGAGGCCATCAGCAGCGGCTGTGAAACAGTCGCGTCCGTCGGCGCCAGGACTAAGGCCGGCAAGGGCTGCGGCTCCTGCCGCGGGCTCATCGCCCAGATCATCGAGGCGAAATTAGGCAAAGTGTCCTATGATAAAAGCGAGCATTATTATGTGCCGGGCGTGCCGCTGGAAAAGTCGCAATTAACGGCGGCCATTAAGGCGAGGGATTTAAAATCCGTCAGCGCCGTGTTTCGGGAATTGGCCGGCGGCAAAGAAGACGCGGACAGCAAAATGGGCCTGGCCTCGCTGCTTAAGACCATTTGGCCCCATGATTATGAGGATGAGCGGGACGCCCGTTTTATCAATGACCGGGTGCATGCCAATATCCAGAAAGACGGGACATTTTCGGTGGTGCCGCGCATTTACGGCGGGGTGACGTCCGCGGATGAGCTGATGCGCATTGCCCGGGCCGCGGTCAAATATAATGTCAAGATGGTGAAGTTTACCGGCGGCCAGCGCATTGATTTGTTGGGCGTTCAGAAGGAAGATTTACCGGGGATATGGAAGGATTTGGGCATGCCCAGCGGCCACGCCTATACCAAGGCCTTTCGCACCTGCAAGAGCTGTGTGGGCACGGATTTTTGCCGTTACGGGCTGGGGGATTCCATTGCCCTGGCCCAGGAAATTGAACGCCGCTTCCAGGGGCTGGAGTCGCCGCACAAAATGAAGCTGGCCACGGCCGGCTGTGCCCGCAACTGTTCCGAGGCCTATGTCAAAGACCTGGGGGCGGTGGCCATCGGCGAGGGGAAGTGGGAAATTTATGTCGGCGGCGCGGCTGGCGGCAGTGTGCGCAAGGGCGATTTATTGTGTGTGGTCAACAGCCATGCCCAGGTGCTTGAGTGCATGGGACGGTTTATGGAATATTACCGGGAGCACGGCAAATATCTGGAGCGCACCTATGGTTTTGTGGAGCGCGTCGGCATTGACGTGCTGCGCGGTATCCTCGTCGATGACTCCCTGGGGATTTGCGCCCAGTTGGATGAGCGCATCCAAAAGGCCGTGGATGCGTACAAGGACCCCTGGAAAGAAGCGGACATCCCGGTATTTGCCGGCCAATTCGCGGGACCTCAGTTAATCGAGACTTTGCGCGTGGCTGAGAATAATGGATAAAATGAACTCCCCCCAACCCCCTCTTTATACTAAAGAGGGGGAGAGTCGTCCCCCCTCTTTTTTTCAAAGAGGGGGTTAGGGGGAGTTTAAGA
>JACQQW010000276.1 GCA_016206745.1 Candidatus Omnitrophota bacterium
CCGGCGGACGGCTGCCCGCCATCACCGTATGGATGAGCGGATTAAGGCGCTTGAGCTGCTTGGCGGTGGCAATGTAATGGCGCTTGATGGCAATGGCAAAAACAACTAAAGCCCCCGTCACTAAAAGTGTTATCCACCCGCCTTCATGGAATTTGATGACCGTGACCGAAATTAAAATAAAAGTCGTGGCCAGCAATCCTGTCCCGTTAACGCACATTTTTTTAAACCATTGCGGATTTTGCGCGCGCACGTCCCACCAGTGCCGGACCATGCCCAGCTGGGACAAACAGAAAGTAATAAACACATTGATGCTGTATAAGACCACCAGGAATTTCACCGAGCCGTGGGTCAAGATCATGGTCGCCAGCGCGGCTAGGCCCATGAGTAAAATCCCCTTTTGATTGACCAGCCGGTCGCTTAAAGAAGCAAATTTCGTCGGGAACCAGCGGTCCAAGGCCATGCTGGCCAGGACCCGTGGCCCCCCTAAAAACCCGGCTTGGGCGGCGACAAACAAAAGCATGGCCTCGGCCACCAAGCTCACCAAAACAAACACATATCCTTTCACGCCCCACTGCTGCGATATGGAACTAAACAATACGGCGTTGAGCGTTTTACCCTCATGCGGCACCACGCTGTAAATCAAATAGGCCAGCATCAGCCCCATGACCGTAAAGGCCAGAGACATGGACATGTACAGCATGGTCCGTTTGCCGGTCTTGACCTTGGGATCGCGCAAAATATAAAGACCGTTGCTGACGGCCTCGATCCCGGTATACGTCCCCGCCCCTATGCTGTAGGCCCGTAAAATCAAGACCACAATCCCCCAAAGGCCGACTTCGGCCTGCGCCGTCTGTATGTCCGTATTGATCGAAGACATGATCTGCGGAAAATTCCATACATGGGTGCCGACGGCATAGACAATGATGAAGAAGTGGGTCACGATAAAAGTAAGAAAGATCGGCACCAAGATCAAAATCGACTCCTTGACCCCGCGCAGATTCAAGACCGTCAAGGCAATGACCCCGGCCACGGCAAAATGCAGCTTAGCCGGCTGCCATTGGACGGGAAGGAAGCTAAAAAGCGCGTCGGTGCCGCTGGCAATGGAGATCGTCACGGTCAGCAAATAGTCGATCAACAGCGCGCAGCCGCACACCATCCCCACATTGGGCGACAGCAATTTGCTGGCCACCACATATCCGCCCCCGCCGGAAGGGAACACTTCAATGATCTGCGAATAGCCGGCGCTGATGATAAACACCGTCAAAGCGCTGGCCAGGGCCACAAACACGGCCAAATACGGGTGATTGCCCAGGGCCAAAAATGCTTCTTCGGGGCCGTAACAGGAAGAAGACAACCCGTCCGCGCCCAACCCCACCCAGGCAAAAAAAGCGATCAAAGACAAAGAATGGAATACCTGCTTTTCATGCGGATTGATGGCCCTGCCGATGATTAAATTCTTGATCTTTTGAAACATATATCCTCCCAATGTCCCTTCAAATCACGACCGCATGAAACAAAACAACAGCACCATCCCGACGACGATGCGGTAAATCCCAAACGGGATAAAATCATTGGCCTGGACATAGCACAACAAAAATTTGACTGTGGCAAAGGCAACGATGAATGCCGTCCCAAAACCAACGCCCAAAACCCCTGCGTCCGCAAAACTTATGCTTGAACTGCTCTTTAATAAATCCAGGGCCGTTGCAGCCAGCATGGTCGGCACCGCCAACAGAAAAGAAAACTCCACGATTGCGCGCCGGGAAATACCCAGCATCAACCCGCCGACAATGGTGGCGGCTGAACGCGACACTCCCGGAATGACCGCCAGGGCCTGGCATAAACCGATGGTGATGGCCTGGGTGTAGGTGATGCGGTCCATGCCCTGGATATTACCCTGTTTTCCCTTATATAATAACTCAAAAACCACTAAAAAAATACCGCCCAGCAGCATGGCCACGGCCACCACCATCATATTGCCCAGCAAAAATTGCTTGATGGCTTTGTATAAAAAAAATCCAATAACGGCCGTGGGAATAAAAGCGGCCATGACCTTTTTGCCCACTTCCCAATCCAGTAAAAATACCCGCCAGTACAGAGAAAACACCGCGCCAATGGCCCCCAGCTGAATGGCGATTTCAAAGGTCTTTAAGAATTCCGTCTGCGGCATGTGGAGCAACTGCGAGGCAATGATCATGTGCCCGGTCGAAGACACCGGCAGGAATTCCGTCAATCCTTCGACGACGGCTAAAATAATTGCGTGCGTGATGTCCATTTAATACAACTCCACGGCCATCCATGAAGCGCTGTCCAAAGGCACGTTCCCTAAATATGTCCGCGCGCTGGTCAAAACGCGGTCCGGATTGCCTAAAAGTTTTAAAGGCACTGTAAGGGTGATTTCATGGGGGTCCCGTTTGACCTTGACCGAACCTTGATCAATCCGTTTGGCCTGGTCATAAACCGTATAGCTTAAGACCCCCAGCCGCACGCTGATCTTCGGCATCTGTTTAAACGGCGTGGTTTTATTATAACCAAAAATATAAATCGAGGCCTCCACGTCCTGTGCCAGGGGCTTGGAAAGCTCAATGGAAATGATCAGGTCCTGGCCCTCCCAGCGCACGAATTTCCACTCAATGCCGACAAAGGCCATTTTCTCGCGGTCATTGAGCTCTTCCGGCAGTTCCGCAGTCGCAACCATTTTGCGTTTGACCGAAAATACCGGCGGATGTTCATCGGCCCGCAGGCGGACCAAAGGGAAATCCCCGAAGAGTTCATTAGGTTTAACAAAGGACAATAAATAGCGCGGGGTGGAAGTATACTGCGACTTATGCGCCTGCAGAGCCGCTTTTTTTAAATCAAATTCCTGGGGGCTTAACCGGTATTGCCTCCACTGCACGGTATTTTTTAGAAAATCAGGCGGCTGCAGGGCTTTGTCGGGATGAAAACCTGCGGGTTTTGGCCAGCCCTTGTAATGGATCAAATAGGGATAAATTTCGGTTTTTGGCTCCATCTCCTCTTCCCATAAAGCCACGCGAGTGAACAAATACAAGGCCAGGTGATCGCCGTTATAATCTGCGGGATGGGAAACAAAAATCTTGGTGGGCTTAAAATTGCCCAGGATCGCGCGCAAATCCCGGACAATTTCTTCGCCTTTATACAAGGCGCCGGGCCGCAAGGCCCCTTGATAAGGCACTTTGGTCACGCGGGTCAAAATACTGCGCAGGGGCGCGCGGTCATTCCAGTGGGCATGCCAAATACCCATGGCGCCGAAATCCGGATAACCCAAAAAAACCAAATTTTGCTGCCCCACCCCTAAAATGCCGGATGCTTTTAAAGCTTCGTCCCTCCGGACCAGCCCCATCTTCTGCACCGCCCCGGGCATCAGCACCGGATGCCGGCGATACAATAAAAACGACCATTGGTTGCTGTCCCCGTAGGTAAAAAAAACCACCTTCACCGGCAATTTCATGGCCATGGCCCGCTGCAACACCCCGCCCACCCCTAAAACTTCATCGTCCGGATGCGGCGC
>JACQQW010000275.1 GCA_016206745.1 Candidatus Omnitrophota bacterium
AATCAAGGAAATTCCAGAAAAAACCTCTGTGCCGGCCAGCGGCAAAATTGATGTCTTTTCCGCCGGCACGCAAAAAATGTTTGAGGTGATCTTCTGGTTTTGGTAAAGATCCAGTTCATATTCTTTGTCAAAAATACTAAACCGGTCCTGGCTATGCTCGTAGGTCAAGAGTTTGTAATCACGCTGTTCGAAAAATGCCTCCAGTTGATCCATTAAATCCGGATTGTATTCGATCATAATCGGCGGCCGGCAGGATTCAATGGTTTTAACCAGGCCCAGCAACACTTCATAATCAAAACCCTCGGTATCGATTTTAATAATATCCGGTTTTAAATTCAATTCATCCAGCGGCACAATGTCCACCCTGTATTCGACAATGACAATACTTTTGCCCTTGTGCCCCGGTAAATGCTGTTCTTCCATGGTCCGCCGGACAAAATCTTCGCGCAGGGACGCCGCAGTATAAATGGGAACGCCGTTATAAATAGGGATATAAAGCGTCATTTGCGCGCGGACGCGGCCGGCGCCCAGGAGCATATATTCAAAACGTTTCAATCTCCGTTTTAATTTACGCAAGGCGCGCTCGTGGCAAAGGTTGGGTTCCAGCGACAGGATGCGGTAATCGCTGTGCACATGGCGAAACCCGATGGCGGAAATGCCGTCATTGGCGCCGATGTCCAGGAACAACCCGTCTCCTTCATGCACCAGATGGGCAAAGCCATAATAACTTTTATCGTGCGGCAGAACAAAGGGGATGTACTGAAACAACCGGCGGCCGATAAAACCGGTGTACGGGTTGTAGCGCAAAAGCCGCGGCACCGCGGCGTTCAACCGCCACAGGCGGATGATCCGCCGGCGCATGCGCCTAAAAAGTGTTCTTAAACGCTCCATGGTCCGTGCCGTGCCTTTTGAGGTAGTCCCGGTACACCAGGCCGTCGCGGGGATTTTGAAAGTGGCCGTTATAAAAAATCCCCAGCAAATAACGCCCGCGCTGGCGGAAACACTTGTCCCAATCGACACTCACCAATAAAATCAGCATGAGACCAAGGTAAAGCCAAATATTGCGGGACAAAATTTGCTTGAGCATCAACGTTTCCAATATAGCATAATACCGGCGTAAACTAAAAATACAAAAAGAAATATTGCCGTCAACACATACACCCATTGCCCGCCGAACGGTTGATAACGGAATTCAACCCTGTGTTCGCCCCGCGGCACCCATACGCCTTTAAACGCGCCATTGGCTATTTGGAGCTGTTGCAGATGGCCGTCCACATAGGCATGCCAGGCCCGGGTATAGGAATCGTTGTAGACCAAGAATTTACGCTGATCGAATTTGGTTTTGAACCCTACCCGGTTGACGTCAAAATGCGCGATGTCCAAAGCGTCCGACGGGCCTGTCACGGCAATCCCGGGCGCATTGGCATCATCGTAAAGGTATACCTTATACTGCGCGTAAGCGGCCAGTTGCGCCTCGCCCAAACGCTGGGACAAAGCAAAGGCCCAGCGGGCGGCGGCCTGCGGATAGCCCACCTTGGCCGGCGCGTCGGTCATGCTCATGGCGTACCAAAAATCTTCATACGGCACGAACTGATAAATGCGGCAGGAACTCACCGCCGGAACATCCGGGCGTATCCACGCGAAAACGGGGCGCACATGGTTGGATGGTAAAACGCATTTAAACTCCCCGGCATTGGCGCTGTAAGCCGCCATCACCGCAACCGGCTGAATGACCAACAATGCCGCCAACAACCATCCCCATACGTTCATACCCCAACGGAAAAAACCTGAATAGTATATTGCGAACAGTGCCGCGCTTAAAGCCACCGTCACAAAAGACACGGCCATCACTCCCTCAAAACGCCGTAAAAATACCATAAATGCCCCATGCATAAGCAAAATGCCAATGACCATGGCTTTCTTGCGGCTGATGTCCGACGGGCGGATGGCCAGCAATGCCTGCAGTTGTTTTAGGCCAAATAAAATAATCAATGGAATTAAAAACGCGCCCAGGAAAAACAGATTGCGGAAATACGCGAAGAAAAATAAATGGTCATATAAAAACCGGTGCACAGGCGTCGAGTCCCCCAAGGCGATCAGCCCAATTGCGATCATCACCGCGGCCAACAAAATGTTTAACCGGTCCACCTTCAAAAAAAACGACAAAATTACCAGCACATATATCCACACCGGCACAAAAAACAATGAGTCGGAACCATAAGTGATCTTGTCCAGATGCGCGAATAAATACCCAACATCCAGCCGTTCCCCTAAGCCCCCGCTGCGGGCGATTTCCTCATAGAGCATGCCGCCCTTCCGGTCCATGGTGCGGTCATAACATTGCTCAACGGAGGAGTATTGGCAATGCCGCCCCGGGGACACGGAATCGCCGGAGGCATCCAGCATTTTATACGCCAGCAATGGCCCGGCCGCAATGATAATACCGGCGGCGCACACCAGTGAAAGCCTTTTATGGTCCAGCACAAAACGGCCGGTGTCCTTTAAGAAATCCCAGGTGGACGAAGGACACAGCAGGACACATAAGAGGACAAACACACAAAACACTGTTAAAAAATAAAATGGCAGATAAGCGCTTACAATAATCATCACCGATAAACAAAGCCCTAAAAAATGGCCGGTCTTTTGTTCCCGGGCAAATGACAATAAGAAATAAAAAAACCAGATCGCCGGGACGGTAATCTCCAAAAACGTCATCTGGGTGAACATCGACAAGCCTAAGCTGGAAAACATCAAACATAAATAGGCAAGATAGGCCAGGCGCGTGTCTCTCAACAACCGTTTGGCCAGGAAATAAAAACCCGAACACCCCGCAAAAAAATACAGGACCATATAAATGATAAAAGCGATATTGTAATCGACTCCCAAAATTTTAAGCAAAGGGACCACTTGTGTGACGGGATTAAATAAATTGCAGATGGAAATAGCGTAAAACGGCCGGCCCAAGGTGACAAAAGGGTCCCACAAAGGGACTACACCGTTTAAGAGGTTATTGAAATAATATTTGGCGACACCATAAATCGTATTGGTGTCCATGTTAAGGGGAATGGCGCCGGAGACAAAATCACGCAGGAGGAACACCCACAGCAGGCAGGGGCCAAGGAATTTAAAAACGCGAAGCATGAGGCATTATAGCATATTAACTTTACTGCTCAACTTCCACTTCTATGCCCCCGCAGGATGGGGTAAAAAAATTATAACAAATCGCGATCAATAACCCGGACAAAAAACCCACAATGCCGTTTAAAATAGGAAACAGCAACAAAGACCAGGCGCCTAAATGCATCAACCCTTCTTCTTCCTGGGTCCCGGCCATGGAAGCGATGGTCACAATCAATCCCAAAACAAATCCAATCACGGCATGCAGACAACTGAGCATGGTGGCAAGCGGCAATGCCCTGATTTTCAATACCTTGACCGGCATAAGGACCTCCCATCAATTTAAATGCGGTTCTCCCAGCATGGATTTCAACATCAAAGGCGTGACCGGGACAACTGCAAACACCTGCGGCACAACCCCGTCGATGGGCATGGCCAGCATGGCTTGATCATCAAACACAATGCGGTTGACCTGGTCTTCCTTGACGTCCAAATCCATTAAACGGTTGTCCATATCGATGCCGCCTTTGCGAAGCGCCGAGGCAACAGAAGCAGCATCTATGGCAACGGCCGCTAATGCCGGTTCATCGTCATTGACCGCATCATTTGACTCATTCGACAAAATTTTGTAAATCACTGCATGGGGGGACACTGAACTGGGAGTGGAGTGCACACCGGTTTCCGAATAGGTCCTTTGAGGATCATGCAATATATAATTAAACGTGGCGGTCTTGACCAACTGCACGCCCAGTTCTTTAAAAAACAACATATTGGCAAAACCATTAACGCTGAGATTATAAATTTCCTGTTCATCCTCATTTAAATCGGCAACCGGGGCACCTGCAATATCAATGTGGTAATTGCTGGCGGATTTATTTTTAAATGGCCCTCTGCCGAAGGTCGTGACTTCGGCCCCGCTTTTTAACCGGTTTAATCCGAAAAAGGCCCCGGTTTTAGGGAATTTTAATTGCTGCAAGGCCATGTTCGTGCTGCTGCGTTCCACCGAATACCGGCCACTGTCATCGACAAAGGTACCGGGATTATCAGGATCAGCGGGGGCATCCTGTATAAAAGAAATGGTCTGATCACCCCTGACCGACCGGAATGCCAATTTTTTAATAAAATCGCTCCTGGGATCCGCGCCCCACACATCCATGCCGGTGGAAGCCAAACTGTTGGCCATCAGTTTCGCAAAAAAATTCTCCTGGGTTTGATGGACCATGCGTGAAGCCCCCAGAAACATGTTGGGAGGCCCCAGCCTTCCCCACAAGGGACGCCCCAGCAATGGGCGGTACACCCAGTTGGTCAATAAAAAGGGCAGCAGATATTTAATGAATACAAAATCCAGGGAACGGATTGCAAATTTAAACAGAGTATCGGGCAAACCCCCTCCAGCCCCAAAAAGGTTTGTCAACGGGCCTCCAAACAGAAAAACCCCCCATACAATTAAATCCATGATCCTGCTAATGACAAAAGACTCGCGTTGGACTTTCCCTAAATATCTTGCCCTTTCAATGATGGTGTCGTGCACGCCGCTTTCGATTTTATTACCATCCTCATCAAAACCAGACATCCGTTGGGCATCCTTCAAAGACATGGTCCTGAATATATACGCCAACCGGTCAATTTGCCTCTGCGTCAACTTCATTCCCAATGGATTATTTTCCTGAGGATACATTTCCCGTAAATGGGCGGCCAAATAAAAAGCCATTTGCATGTGATTATACGCCAGCAATTCTTCAGAAAGCACAGGCGCTTCCAGTGGATAGAGATTGCCGATCACAAAAGCCTGCCGGTCAAAAGGCGCATCCGGGTATAGCCCCTGGCCTGATGAGCTGTTGAGTACAGAATCGATACGGGCGGTCATCCGGAACACATTCTTCCTGCCGGCCAATTTTTCCACCACGTCTTTGGACAAGCGGCTGGGGAATGTCGCGCCTGATTTACTGACCACCAGCACCACGGTCTGCGGGTCAATGCCGTACTTTAACGGGTCTTTGATAAATTCATTGGCATCAATAATGTCCACCGACAAACCGGGGACCAGGCGGGACAAAATAAGCTTGGTGTTCTCGCTGACCCATAAAGAATTCTCATAACCGATAATGACCAAACGTTTTTTTTCGGAAGCTTTTAAACGCTCTGCCAAATTGGCCGCCGATTGACGGTTAAAAGAATTCTTGTCGTCCCATTGCTTCTGGGCCTCATGCAACATGTGCGCGGTCATTTCTTTTTCCTCATCCAACATCCTTGCCCGGTCCTTGTACTTTACCAACGGGGTATAATAGCGGTTCTTTTTGCCATTCACATACTCCTGATTGGGGTATATTCTCTTATCGCGCATGTCATTGACCGCTTCCTCATCACTATGGTCCACTTCTTCCCATTTGCCTTTGCGGCGCAAGGAAGATTTGATGCTCATTCCATTGCCCGGCAGAAACGAAAAATCAACCACCTCCCCGTCTTGCAAATGCATGATGTGTGCAATCTTCTTTCCGGTCTTGGTATCGCCTTTTAGCACCCGCGGGTCCGAGGCAGAAGCCACAATGCCTTCTTTCAGGTTAAACCCTACTCCGATGTCCTGATTTCTAGAAAGATACGTCACGCCGTCATCGTCTAAGGAGGTGCGCACAAAAATGCCGTATGTCCCTTCCGCGCGCTCATAAAATTCTTTGGTAGCGGTTTCTCTATCCCCGGTAAAAAACTTGGCCACGGCCAGGTCAACAAATTCCTCGCGCGCTTTTTTGGGATCACGCCCCTGGGCTGTCCATCGTTGTTCCCAGGAACGGAACACTTCTGCGGCCCCTGTTTGAAGGCGGGCTTCCTTTTCCATTTCGTCAACCAGCATCTCTTTAAAAATTTGTATCAGCCGGTATTGAAAACGCAAATCGGGGTTTCGGGCCAGCATTTCTTCGCTTACCCACAAATCTTTAAATGATTTCGACGGGTCATTTAAATAGGGCCTGGCTAAAAGCTGGGCCACCTTGCCGAATACTTCATCATATTTCCGGCCGACCGCGATTTCATTTTCCTCAGACAATACGTCCTGCATAGCCTCCTGGGCGCTTGTGTGGTTTGAAAAAAGATGGGCAAAGCGCATGGAGGCGCGGGCATTGCCTAAAGTCATGTGCAGGTGGAGCTGGAACGGAAGGACCGGAGAATCACCGGGGGGCAACGCATCTTTATAATGCAGCAAACGCGGAAAAAATTCCCGCATTTGCGTCACATTGAGCATAGTGTTAAATAACCTGTACCCATTATTATCTCCATTGTGGGCGATGATGACGATCACATTTCTGACGAATGATTTTAGTTCTCCCTTTACCAATCTCCAGACAGTGGTCTTCTCGGCAGGGCCCGCATGCGGATGGGCCGCTTTACGGACCAAATCTCCCCCGGTGGCAAAGCGCACATGCGCGACCACAGTGCGGACAGCGGCTTTGCCAAAATTATATACAGGCCTGAATACCTTGGGCAGGGACCTTCTGAATTTAGAATAAACTTTGGCTGTTAAGTTCGTATAAAAACCGTTTCTGGATATTCCTCGCTTGCTTTTGACCTCTTTCTTCTCAAGCAACCGGGTCTCTCCCTGCTCATCATCATACATGGTGGCAACGCCGACTTCCTGCCCGCCGCGGAAGGTCAAATCGACCGTCGCATCCTCAAACCAATCCACCCATTCATTGAATTTATCTAAATCTTCTTCAGCATCTTCGGTATCAGCCCGCACGGAAAGCGTCTCTAGCCCGCACCCGAATTTACAATCTTCGATGGCCTTTTGAGGATCCCAATCATGGGGCCAGGCTTCTTTCAAAATAGCCCAGATACCGGCCGCCAAAGGCCCCAGTAAAGGCATCAATGATGTTCCCCAGGTCAGGGAGCCCAGACCTATCAAGCCGGCGCCTCCCAGAACGACCGTCGTGAACAATCCCATCCTGCTTATGAACTTAGCCGCGCCGGCTTGGCCTTGGACAGGAGGAAAATACATATGAGGAAAGAAATCCTTGGGATTTTTAAAAGGTATTAATAACCCCAGCCATTGCCCCAAGCTAAGATTCGCCCGCAAATTATTAGGTTTGAACGCGGTTGTAAATGCTTTAGGATAACGCAGAAAAGCAGGCACGGAATGGCCCATAACCTCATGTTTCCATAATCCCAACATATACCCTATCCGCGTTAAAAACGGCAAAGCCACCGCACTTATGATCAGGGCTGCCGGAGCCAATATTCCGAATGCCACGGCCCCACCTGCAAGCGCCATACCAGATAACCATCCCCAGATATCCATCCCGCGCAAATTCCTCGCGCTGTTATACGAAAGCCTCGCCTGCGCCACAGCGCCGCTCCCCGTATCTGAAACCACATTTATTGTTCCCCCATTTTGTTTTAGCTGTTCTAATTGTTCAATCAATTGCTGACCCTGCTGTATTTCTTGCGATGTGGCTGGTGTTACTCCAAAAGAGCCAATCACCAATCCTGGGATAGATTGCATCGGTGGGATTACAGAATCCGGTGGAGCGGCCACACTTCCTTGGTTACTCAAAGGAGGCGGCGGTGGAGGCGGCGCTGATCCATTGCGGCTGGAATTCAATGCGGATGATGCACCTGTTCCATTTGAGCCATTCCCTTTAAATTTAAACAATGCAAAAGTGAGACCAATGCCAAAAGCAACCGCTACTGCCCCCATTCCTATCCATGAAGACCATTTGGTAATTTTATTTGCAGTTAATGTAGCAGTATTTGTGCTGGGTGTAGATGTTGTTGGATTCTGCAGATGCGCCCCGGGTGTCATAGTTACTTTAGATAATGAGGGTGGTGCCGGAGGTTGTACAGCAGGAGCGTTCTGCGCGGCCCGATTTATGACCGGTTCTGCCTGCTGAACAGTTTCCATCGCTTTAGGGGAAACTGCGGGCATTTCAAATTTATCCCCGACTTTTATCCAATGCACGCTCTTGTCCACATTGCCCTGGACCCTCTTTACCGGGACCTTTTTTTCCATTCCATATTCACCCCAGAGTTCTCCTTTATAAGGAGACGTCCTGTGTCCATCCGGGTCAAGTTGTTCAAACATGTTACTGATACCGGCAAGCATATGCCCGTATGTCCTGTCATCCTTTGTCACCTCCACAATCATCTTTCCATTGTCCCCCGGTTTCAAACTATAACTCTCCGCATTACTGGCCCCCAATGAACTGAAACCCGCGACCGCCAACATACCAATAAGAAGTACTTTAGCTAAAAATCCCCTGAACTTTTTAGAGACCACCCTTTTATCCAGAACGCCAAGTATTGCCTTGTCATTAGTGGGAGATAAATTGACCACAGCCATGGCCAAATCCGATCCAAAAGACAATCGGCCCGCCAATAATGCCCAGTCCGTTTGTTCTTTGTAAAGCTCGCTTCCGACTTTTCCAAATGCCGTAAAATCCATGCCCCCGGACACATACTTGCGCGGGGTCACTTTCTGGGTAAAGGGATCATAGTCTTCCTTGATATAATTATAAACGTGCTTTTTAAACGCCTGTAAATACCGGTTGAATATTTTTTCTTTGACCGTCTTATCATCGACGTCCACCCCCGCCACTTTATTTTTTCCGACATACATTCTCCCAAGCAGGCTGTCATGCAAATGGCGTTTATACCATGTGGCTAAAATCATCGCGTCGTAAACCTGGCGGACAACAGCAAAGTTCTTGCCTTCATTGACCTCTTTGCGCAAGACCGGGATGAGGATTTCGCGGGCGACTTGGGAACCTAGGGCATTGGTATTTCTAAGCGTACCACCCCGCTGCAATTTCTCTAAATATTGTTCGGATTTATCTGTGGAAATTGCTGGGGGCCATGCGCTCTTTCTATAATTCTGACTGAGCGCATGGTAATCCTCTTCCAACTTCACATCCAACTCACTGCGCGCCACAAAAGCGCTGCCGCCCCTGACATACACTTCCGCGGATTTGGGCACAATCCATACCTTATTAAAGGTATTGACCGGAATATCCGTAGTCCCATATTTTTCATAGGCCTTTTGGTATATCTTTTGCCAAAAATTTTGCCCCACTGTTCGTTCAGGATAAGTCAAGGAAGCGGCGATTTGTTTAAGCAAATAATCCTGTTCCAGCAAATCTTTGCCCATTTGGGTGGTCCCAAAGCCCTCTGGGGCAATGCGGTCTTTTTCATACGGGGACAAATTGACCCATAAATCAGTTTCCGGGACCGTCAGGCAGGTCAAAAAATACTTGGTCAAACGGGTGATTTCATCCTTTAAAGGCTGTCCCAAAAGCCTCGCATCCCCTTTGTCAACCAAAAAATCAAAACGCATAGGATTTTTAGAGTTAGATTGAATCCCTTTTAATTGCAAAGGCTTATATCCATAACTTGTATTGACCATCATGCCCGGCGCAGGCAAATTAATGACCGTTTGAGCTTGAGATTGAGAGGGGAACGCAGAAGAAATAAAAAAAGTTATTAAAATAACCCAGACAATGCTGTTGCGGGCCATGGCCATATCCGTCCTCCGGAAAAAATAAAGCCCAATCATTTCCCGGCTTTGGGAAATAATTGGGCGTCGTCGTCCAATAAAAAACCCAATGTCTCTCACCTGAGAATCATTGGGCATCTATGTCCAAATTGCGCCTGACAACTTTGCCAGGAACAATGATAGTATAAACCAAAATATGCGCCTTGTCAATGCGCCACTTTAAAACAATCGATAATTGCCTAGACTTCAATGGGTTTCATCCCTAAAAT
>JACQQW010000277.1 GCA_016206745.1 Candidatus Omnitrophota bacterium
GCATCGTCGCGGGAAAGGCCCAGGGTCATTTGGGTCAGGTCATTGGTGCCGAAGCTGAAGAACTCCGCGTCTTGCGCGATCTGGCCGGCCAAAAGCGCCGCGCGCGGGATCTCGATCATGGTGCCGACCAAATAAGGCAATTTCACGCCTGCTTTCTTGATTAAAGCATCGGCAGTGGCGCGGGTCTGGACTTCCAAAACTTTGAATTCTTTTTTGTCCATGGTCAAAGGGATCATGATTTCCGGCAACACTTTGATCCCTTCTTTGCGGCATTTGACGGCGGCCTGGATGATCGCCGTGACCTGCATGTCCAGGATTTCCGGGTAGGTGATGCACAAACGGCAGCCGCGATGGCCGAGCATGGGATTGGACTCATGCAGTTGTTCGCAGCGGTGTTTGATTTTATCAGGTGAAAGACCGGTGATATTACTGAGTTTCTCAATGCCGGCATGGTCTTTGGGCGTGAATTCATGCAGAGGCGGGTCGATTAAACGGATGGTGACCGGAAATCCGTTCATGGCTTTAAAGATGCCGTGGAAATCATCGGTTTGGAACGGCAGCAATTTGGCCAGGGCGGTTTTGCGCGTTTCCAAAGTTTCCGCCACGATCATTTCCTGGATGGCCAGGCGGCGTTCTTCGGTATCGAAAAACATATGCTCGGTGCGGCACAAACCAATACCCTCGGCCCCCATTTTGATGGCATTGACGGCATCGTAAGGAGTGTCGGCATTGGTGCGGACATTGATGGTGCGCAGTCCGTCCGCCCATTTAAGGATGGTGTAATAGGCCTGGGGAAGTTCCGGCTCTTTCAATGGAAAGTTACCGGCATAAATTTCGCCGGCCGAACCGTCGAGGGTGATGTAATCGCCCTGCTTGACGGTCTTGCCGTTGACGGTCATGGATTTGGCTTCGTAATTGATGTTCAAGGCCTCACAGCCGACGATGCAGCATTTTCCCCAACCGCGGGCGACCACCGCCGCGTGGCTGGTCTTGCCGCCGGTGGCGGTCAAGATGCCTTTGGCCGCGTGCATGCCGCCCACGTCTTCCGGGCTGGTTTCCTTGCGCACTAAAATAACGCTCTCGCCCTTCTGCCCCATTTGCTCCGCCTGCGCGGCGGTGAAAACCACCTTGCCTGCGGCAGCACCGGGAACGGCATTAATGCCGCTGCCTAAACGGTCGCTTTTTAACTGGGCCGGCGATACTTTGCCGGTATCGATGACCGGATAAAAAAGACGCTCAATGTCATCGGAAGAAATGCGATTGACCGCCTGCTCCCTGGTGATGACCGGTTTGACGGCGAGTTGGGCATACTTGGGGGGCAAATAACCTTTTTTGAGCAGATCATTGGCTTGGGGCCCGGTCAATAAAGGTTTGGTGGCATGGTCCAGGGCGATTTGAAAAGCCGCCGCCGGTGAACGCTTGCCTGTGCGGCATTGGAGCATGTACAATTTTTGGTCTTCCACGGTGAATTCCAGGTCCTGCATTTCCTTATAATAGGATTCCAGGATGGCGCGCACCGCGCAAAGCTGGTCATAGGCTTTAGGCATGGCGTCTTGCAAGGTGGACAATTTTAACGGCGTGCGGATGCCGGCCACCACGTCTTCGCCCTGGGCATTGATCAAATAATCGCCGTAGAAAGCGTTCTCGCCGGTGTTTGGATCGCGGGTAAAGCAGACGCCGGTCCCGCTGTGATCGCCTTTATTGCCGAACACCATCTGCACGACGTTGACCGCCGTGCCCTTAAGGTCGGTGATTTTTTCCACCCGGCGGTAGGTCTGGGCCTTTTCCGCTTCCCAGCTGTTGAACACCGCCATGATCGCGCCCCATAATTGCTTCCAGGGGTCTTGCGGGAAATCTTCGCCTTTATTCATTTTATAAAAGGCCTTGAACTGGCCGCAGAGTTCTTTTAATTTCTCAGCCGGGATCTCCGGATCGGTTTTTACGCCGAGCTGGTGTTTCATGTCGTGCAGCATGTCTTCCATGGGCTGTTTTGATAACCCCATGGCCGTGCTGGAAAACATCTGGATGAA
>JACQQW010000273.1 GCA_016206745.1 Candidatus Omnitrophota bacterium
CCCCCTCTTTTTTTAAAGAGGGGGTTAGGGGGAGTTCAAATGGATTTAACCCAATTACCCCCATACCAAAAACGCGCCTTTGTCCCTCAACAGGCCGATTTGACCGACGTCAAGACCGTTGCCGGCCTTTATGGGCAGTTGGAGCAAAGACCCATCGGCAGTGACAAAGAATTTGAGCGCTGGATTTTAGACCGTTCGGAATTGGACGCCGCGCTTTCTCAGGCCGGATCGATTTTGTATATCCGCATGACCTGCCAAACGGATGACAAGGCCGCGGCCGGCGCCTACGCCACATTCATTCAAACCGTATCTCCGGCGGTCAAGCCCATCAATGACCGGATCAACCGCCGGCACTTGGAATACGCCAGGCAATTTGCCCTGGATGCCAAACGCTATGAAGTCTATGACCGGGCGGTCAATACGGACGTGGAACTGTTTGTTCAAAAGAACGTGGACTTGCAAACGCAAGTGGACTTGATCTCGCAGGAATACCAAACCGTGTGCGCCGCCATGACCGTGTCCTTTGACGGCAAAGAACAGACCTTGCCGCAAATGGGCAAATATCTTTTGGAAATCGACCGGGCCCTACGGGAAAAAGCCTGGCGCGCCACCGCAGAGCGCCGGTCCAAAGACAAGGACAAGCTGGAAGATGTTTTTGACCGGATGTTTAAGTTGCGTAATGAGATCAGCCGCAATGCGGGATTTTCAAATTTTACGGAATATCAATTTAAATCGTATCACCGTTTTGATTATACGCCCCAGGACTGCAAGCGTTACCATGAAACCGTGGAGCAATTCATTGTGCCGCTCAATGGGAAGATCATGGAACGCCGGCGCAAAGAGATGAAATTAAAGTCCCTGCGGCCCTGGGACACGGTCGTGGATCCTTTGGGCCGGGCGGCCCTGAAACCTTTCGATGAAGTCAAAGAGTTGATCGAAGGGACAAAAAAGATTTTTAACCAAATAGACCCGCAACTGGGCAAACAGTTTAAAGAAATGGACGACTTGCTGCTTTTGGATTTAGAGAGTCGAAAGGGGAAAGCCCCCGGCGGATATCAAAACACCTTAAGCGAGGCGCGCAAACCATTTATTTTTATGAACGCCGTCGGGGTCGACGACGATGTGCGCACGCTCCTGCATGAGGGCGGGCACGCGTTCCATGCCCTGGCCTGCGCCGGCAACCCCTTGGTCGATTACCGCCACGCGCCCATGGAATTTTGCGAGGTCGCGTCCATGGCCATGGAGCTGTTGGGCGGCAGGCATATCGATGTCTTTTATGGCCGCGAGCAAACCAAACGATCCAACCGTGAACACCTGGAAGGTATCATCCATGTGCTGGCCTGGGTGGCCAATATCGACGCCTTTCAGCATTGGATGTATGAACACCCCAACCATTCACCGCAGGAACGCGCCCAGGCCTGGCTTGGTTTTTATGAGCAGTTCGGGGGCAAGTTTATTGACTGGACGGACTTGGACGATGTTAAAGCGTATTTATGGCACCGCCAATTGCATATTTTTGAAGTGCCGTTTTATTACATTGAATACGGCATTGCCCAGTTGGGGGCCCTGCAAGTTTGGATGAATGCCCGCAGAAACCCTCAAAAAGCCCTGGCCGATTACCGGCGGGGGTTGGCCTTAGGCGGGTCCAGGCCTTTGCCGGAATTGTACAAGGCCGCAGGGATCAAATTTGATTTCTCGGCAGATATCATAAAACCTTTGATTGAAGCAGTAACAGAAGAGTGGGAAACGGTTTCTTAAAAGCCCCCATAAAGGCTGGCGGCAGTTGTTTATATATGCCATACTTTAATTAGAGAAGGCTCTATAGGGGGTCTTCTAAACCAGGAGGCATTATGAAACGCACGCTCTCATTACTTACAATATTAGCTGTACTGGTTGTATTTACCACACCAGCGTTTGCCTACCCTAAACCGGTGGAAAAGCTCAAAAAAGGCACGATGGCCGTGATCACATCTCCGTTGGAGATCAAGGACCATGCCATGTCTGAAACCAAAGATGCCAAATTTTTGCCGTTCGCCCTGGCGGGCGGATTGCTCAAAGGCACCTTTTATATGGCCAAAAAGATGGTCCATGGGGGACTGGACATTGTGACCTTCCCTATTGATAGGTAATTGATGTATTGTAGGGGCACGGCTTGCCGTGCCCCTTGCTTGCTTTAATCTTCCAAGACAATCCTCGAAAATTCTCTCCAGTTGATATATAGTATTCTTTATGGTTAAAAACCGATCTAAAACCGGCGTGTTGATTCTTAATTTGGGCACGCCGGACAGCCCCAGCGTTCCGGATGTGCGTAAATACTTACGGGAATTTTTGATGGATGCGCGGGTGATAGATATTCCTTTTCTGCGGCGGTTTTTCCTTATTAATTTGATCATTGCTCCGTTTCGCGCGCCGCAGTCAGCAAGGGGTTATCATGAGCTGTGGACCATGGATGGTTCGCCTTTGAAGGTCCATGGCGAAGGGGTGGTCAAGCTTGTGCAGCAGGCTTTGGGGCAAGACTATCATGTGGTCCTGGGCATGCGGTATCAAAACCCCAGTATTCGCTCGGCACTGGAACAGTTAAAGAAGAGGGTGGTGGGGCGGATCATTGTCTTTCCTTTGTATCCGCAATATGCTTCCGCATCGACCGGTTCCAGCATCGCGAAATTCATGGAAGAAATAAAAACCTGGGAAGTGGTCCCCACGCTTAAGATCATCAGCCAATTTTTGGAACACCCGTTGTTTATTAAAGCATTTGCCGAACAGGGCAGGAAGCACATGGCCAAACATAAATATGATTATTTTTTGTTCAGTTATCATGGCCTGCCGCAGCGCCAAATTTTAAAAGCTTCCCGCGGCGACTATTGCCGGCTGGGGGATTGCTGTTCGGTGTATCACGCGCACAATCAGTACTGTTACCGGGCCCAGTGTTTTGAGACCACGCGCCTTCTGGTCAAAGAACTGGGAATTAGGGAAGGGCAGTATAAGGTTTGTTTCCAATCGCGTCTGGGCAAAACGCCGTGGATAAAACCGTATACCGATGAAGTCATCAGAGAGCTGGTGCCCCAGGGCATTAAGAATGTGCTGGTGTTCTCGCCGTCCTTCGTGGCGGATTGCCTGGAAACCACAATTGAGATCGGGGTTGAATACAAAAAGCGATTTATGGATTCAGGCGGGGAGCGCTGGGACCTGGTGGAGAGTTTAAATGTTTCTGGGGCCTGGATTGAATGCCTCAAGCATTTGGTATTGGAACATGCCTAAATCAAACTTTAAAGCCGGGCCGGTTTTGGTGGTCACCATTGTTTTAATGATGGTTTATTACATGTTTGTTTTCAGCAAGGCCCAATGAAGAACCAATTTACTTATCAAGTAAGTTTTATTTCATTTGATTTGGAATTTAGGAGAATTATCAATGGGCAAAAAGTGTAGTTTTACAATTCGTCTTAGAATACTTGTCTTTCTTGGAGGTTTATTATTTTGGACAATATCACCCCTTTATGCAAATGAGCCATGGACTTTAGAGAAATCTATAGAGAGGGCCGTTGCTGTCTCTCATACATTAAAAGCTGCTAAAGAGAATGTGAAAGTTAACCGTGCAAATTTGGAACAGACTAAAAAGTGGCCAAATCCTTCTTTTGAAATTGAGGGCAGCAATAAATTGGGTAAACAAGACGGAAGAGACAATTATAGTTTAACATCTTTCGCTGTAAGCCAGCCGTTGCCCATTATGCGTCTATCTTCTGAAAAATCCTATGCGTTTGAAAAGGTCCTTGAGGAAGAATCTCATTTAAAATATGAGGCACTGAAAGTGGAATATGATTTAGCTCAAAATTACCACAATCTCCAATTTGTAAAGGCTGTATTTGATATTGCAAAGAAGAAGTTGGCTTTGGTTGAGGAAAGGTTGGAGAGTCACAATAAGGAAGGAGGGATTGTAAGATTTTTGCCTCCGTTAGAGAAATCCAGACTAAATATTATTAAGCAAAACGCCTCTTTTGATTTAGAAACTGCCGAAGGAGAGTACTTGGAAGCCATTTCACATATAAAAGTTGGACTGCAAATTGGCGAAGATGAAGTCTTTGAATTGAGTGATTTAAGTCCAGATATTGAAGTCCAGAATTTAGAAAATCTTCAAGCAGAACAAAAAAAGCATCCCCTTATTGTTGCGTTCCACCATAGCTTGGAAGCCGCAAAAGCATCGGTAAAATCAGCCAA
>JACQQW010000034.1 GCA_016206745.1 Candidatus Omnitrophota bacterium
ATCTTATAGACATAAAAACCAACATAAGGATGAAGAGACAAAGGCTGCCAATAGCCGTGCGGTGCTCCCATCAGAGGATTAAAGTATTGGTGGCCTTTGATGGTGTCCGCCATGCGGCCCTTGACCGCGATATTTTCCGTCAGGTTATAAAAGTAAAACGGGTCGGCTTCCAAAAGGTAAATGGGGTCTTGGGCAGGGCCTTTTTGGCGGGCAAATGCCTGATTGGCCTGTTCAATGGCATGGCGCACGCGGGCATTGTCACTACGCAGCACCTCATTGAGTTTATCCGAGGCCAGCCGGTCGCTTTGATCCAATGGCATTTGGGGGGATTGCGCCAGGATTTGCTCCAGCAGGCTTTTTTTCAAGTTGACAAGGACGGTCAAGGTGGCCTGTTCGCCCGTCGGCGACCATAAATGCCCCCACAGCGGATAAAGCCGGATATATCCGGCGCAGGCCACGCATACCAGCCAGATGAGCAGGCCGGTCAAGATGTTGCTCCCCCTCTTTTTTTTAAAGAGGGGGTTGGGGGGAGTTTCTTTAAGCGGGAAAAACATATTGTATTATTTCATTTCTTTCTTATAGCGCAAATACTGTTTCCGGATTTTACCGGAGGCGATGGCGATGCCGCGGCCCCGGGTTTTTGTTGCGGCCATGACCAGTCCCAGCAATTTGCCGTGGCCATCAAGGACAGGGCCGCCGCTGTCTCCTTTGCGTAAATGAATGTCAATTTCCAGGAGCTCAGTGGCCCCGGACTTGTTTACGACGACCTTGGTGACCTGGCCGACGCTTTGACGGCCGCCACTGGCATGGCCGAAGGCCACGACCTTCTCGCCGGGTTGGACTTTGGAAGAGTCCGCCCAGGCAATGGGGCTTAAGGGCCGGGGGGATTTGATTTTAAGAAAACTAAAATCATAATGGGCATCGGAAAAGACCGTCCTGGCAGGGTATTTTTTGCCGTCTTTGAGGGTCACGACGATATGCGGGGCTTTGGCAATGATATGGGTATTGGTGACGATCAGGCCTGAGCGGTCCAGGACAATCCCGCAACCGCTGCGCTCAAAGGAGACCCGGCGGCCAGTGCGCATGGCCTTGGCATAAACAGTTTTGACCTCCACCACACCCTCGATCAGGGAAGTTTGGGCATATGATGGGGCGCTAAAGGTGAATAATAAGGCGAGGGAAATGCTGCCGGTGTAACTTACGCGCTTGTTTAAAAAGGCCTTTAACATAAAGTTATTGTAACGTATAATAAACGTTTATGTCGAACGTTATTATCCGTGCTTTTGAGACCAAAGACAGGGAAACCATACGCGCCATTTGCGCGGACACGGCCGACCGGGGACAGCCCATTGAGCGGTTTTTTCCCGACCGGGAATGCGCGGCGGACCTGTTGACCGGATATTATACCGATTATGAACCTTCCTCCACATTTGTGGCCGAAGTGGAAGGACGGGTGGCCGGATATGTTCAGGGATGTTTGGACAATCGCCGCTACGGGTTGCTTATGTTTTGGGTTCTCATTCCACAAGCGTTGTTTAAAGGGTTTAAAAACGGGACATTGTTCCGCCGGGAACTTTGGCGAATGGCCGGCGCCATGCTTCGCAACTGGCCCCGGCTGTTTGCCTGGCGTAAGCGGTCATTCCACAGCCATCAGGGGCATGTGCATATCAGCGTGGCCGAAGGCTTTCGTCACCAGCGCATTGGACAGAAATTGATGGAAGCGTTTTTGGATCATGCCCATACCCGGGGCGTGGAGGAATTGACAGCGTCCGTGCACGACGGCAACACGGCTGCCTGCCGTTTTTTTGAACAGGCGGGATTTAAAGTGAACGAGCGTTATCCCATGGTCATGGCCAGGGAAAATGCCCTTGAGCGTTACAATTCTTTATTATATGTTAAAGACATTACGTAATGTTTTACTGATATTTTTATTCTTACCAGCGGCCCATGCCCAGGAGCAGGCGATTGAAGAGCTGGTTTTGTCGCCGGATGACCGCATTTTGGTGCTGGCGCCGCATCCGGACGATGA
>JACQQW010000272.1 GCA_016206745.1 Candidatus Omnitrophota bacterium
CACTTAAGAAGGATCTGACGGAATTCCATGCTATTTCAAGAATAGTTTCGCTCTTGTCCATTATCTCTCTTCTGGATTATTGGTATGGGACAAACAGCCCCCCATTTTTCCCTTCTATTTTTCGACCAAAAAATTACCGATGGCCAGGACGTTGGAAATTTTTTCCAAATATTTATTCCATGGAAGGATTTTGACCCGATCAAGTTCATACGCATGGGGCGCGGTACAAATAACAGAACACGGGACCTGCGGATGTTCTTCCCGGAAGGCCCGCAGGCCGGATAAATGGGCCCCGGAAATGTTGTCCGAGAATTTGATCTCAAAGGCATGTTTGATCTTCCCGTGCTTTTCCATAATAAGGTCCACTTCCGCGCCGTGATTGGTGCGCCAAAAATAGATATTGACCTCGCTGCGCAGATAGTGGGCCATGCGGTAAGTTTCCAGAACAATAAACTGTTCAAAAAGTCTGCCCAGCCGTTCGCGGTCCAAAGATCCGGTCAAACGCTTATTGATCGCGTTTGTTATGCCTGTATCAAAAAAATAAAATTTAGGGTGGCTGACCAAACGCTTTCTGACGCTCTTATGCCAGGGTTCCAACCGGAACCCAATAAGGGTATCTTCTAAAATCTGGTAATAAGATTGGACCGTGCGCACAGGCAGATGGCATTCCCTCGCCACAGATGAAAAGCTTACCAATTCGGCGCATTGGCCGGCACTCATATCCAGAAATTTGGAAAACGCCCCTAAATTGCGAACAATTCCTTCGCTTTGAATCTCTTCACGTAAATAGACATGCGCATAAGTCGAAAGGATGTCTGTTTTCTCTTTGTCATTCTTGCCACAAAGGGCGGGCAAAGAACCAAACCTTAAAACATCCTCCAACTTCGACGGCTTCATCTCCTGAAAAACCAATGGAAACAGGCGGCGTTCAACTGCCCTTCCGGCAAGCAGGTTCGCCCCTCCCCGCTTTAATTTCCTGGCGCTGGAGCCGGTTAAAATAAACTGGCATTCCTTAAACTCCCCCATCAAGAATTGAATTTCGTTCAAGAGCAACGGGAGGCGCTGGATTTCATCTATAAAAATAATTTTAATGCCTTCATGCAGGATCTTTTCTTCCGCCTGACGACGAAAAAGGGCAGGGTCTTTTGAATACGGGAAAAAAACATCATTAAGCAATAGATTGATTTTCCAGACGGATTTTGTGTAGCGGGACTCAATGAGGGTGCTTTTACCGCTCTGGCGAGGGCCCAAAAGAAAAAAGGACTGCCTGGCGGGGAGCTGAATTATTCTATTTATCATGATGCAAGATTGTACGGTATCCTTGCAGCATTGTCAATGGGATTTCAATCACCCCGCGATTCTCAGGAACTATTTTCGCAAATCCTTTAAAGTCAAGCATGTTTATCGGCCAGAAAATTACCGATGGCCAGGACGTCGAAGTCCGTGCGCAGAAAACAGTCAATCGCCTGCGCGGGCGTGCACACAATCGGCTCGTTTTCGTTAAATGACGTGTTTAAAAGCACCGGCACCCCTTTGATCTTGCCGAACTCCTCGATCAATTTCCAATATTCGGGCGACGTCTTTTTATTGACCGTGTGCACCCGGGCCGTGCCGTCATTATGGGTGATGGCCGGCAGAATTTCTTTTTTGTCTTCGCGCACGTCCGCGATCAAAATCATATACGGGGATCTCTGTCCTTTGGGCAAAATAAAATACTCACCGGCCTTTTCTTCCAATACCGACGGGGCAAATGGCCTAAACATCTCGCGGCGTTTGACCCGCGCATTGAGCCGGTCCTTCATGCCCGGATCCGTGGGGTCGGCCACGATGCTGCGGTGGCCCAAGGCGCGCGGGCCGGCTTCCATGCGCCCCTGGAACCAGCCGACGATCTTGCCCTGCGCGATGTGCCGCGCCGTTTCACGGGCGATGTCAGGGCTGCGCCGGTACGATATTCCTTTTTCTTTCAATGTTTTCTCAATCGCATCGTCGGTATAATCCATGCCCAAATACGGCGAGTCAAATTCAAAACCCCGTGGCTTGCCAAGGACCTGGTGATAATAATACAAAGCGCTGCCCAAAGAGGTGCCGGCATCATTGGCGATCGGCTGGAAAAAGAATTCCTCAAACGGGGTCTGCTCGACGATCTTTTTGTTCATCAGGCAATTGAGCACCACCCCGCCGGTCATGCATAAACGTTTAAGCTTTGTGCGCTTATAAATGCCGTTGGCCAAATGCACCCCGGTCTTTTCCACGGTTTTCTGCAGGGCATAGGCAATGTCAAAATGCCGCTGGTCGTACTGTTCACCCTTTTCCCGTTTGGGGCCGAAGGTGTTTAAAAACAAGCCGCTGACCCACTGGCCTGCCCCATGCGTATGGAATGACACGTAATCCAGATTCAAACGGTAGGCCCCATCCGGCCATAATTGCACAATTTTCGCAAAATCCGCCGCATAGGTGTCCTTACCATAAGCCGACATGCCCATGACTTTCCATTCATCGAAAAAAGGCTTGAATCCCAGGTAATCGGTGACGGCCGCGTACAAATGGCCTAAAGAATGCGGGACCTTGATTTCCAGTATTTTTGTGATGCGATTGCCGTCCCCGACCGACATCATGGTGCTGGTCGACTCCCCCCGGCCGTCGATGGTCAGGACCGCGGCCTTCTCAAACCGGCTGACAAAAAACGCGCTGGCGGCATGGGCCAGGTGATGTTCAATAAAATGCACGGCAGGCGCCGCTTTTAAACCGAATTGCCGGGCGATTCTGACACCAATATTATTCATCAAAACAATACGGTCTAAAAAAGACAGTTCACTGCCGCCGGAAGGCGCGCGCAAGAAATTAAGGCTGCGCGGGAAATATTTCAGCACATGGGTCAAATTGCCGATAATTTCTCGGTTGGGAATCCAGAAAAAGGTGATGTGATCGATGTCTCTGATGCCGATCCCCTCCAAGGCCAGGCATTGGGCAATGGCATTGGCCGGGTATTTCCAGGTGTGCTTTTCGCGGTTAAGCCTCTCTTCTTCGATGACGAATTTGACCTGTCCGTCCTTGATCAAGGAGCATGAAGATTCATGTGAATAACTGCTTAATCCTAAAATATACATTATAGAATTTTAGAAACCTCGTCCACTTTACGGATCACGTCCTCCATGACATCCGCGGCCATTTGCGCTTTTTGTTCACCTGTTTTGTTCTTATAAATCCCATCCTGAAGGTCTAGAAGGTAGTTTTCGCACTTATTTCTGATATTACTTAAAAGGTTGGTGATTTTATGATGGAATTTTGGGTCGGCATTGGTCCCAGGAACGGAAAATGCGGGCATGGGATCAACGGTGACCAATGGAGAACCAAAAGCCCGGTTGATCAATTCCCCTAAATCGGACAGGATCAGCGGTTTGTTGAAAAACCCTTCAATGCCCAGCTGTGCAATGCTGTCGATTTCTGACGCAGGGCACATTTGTCCGGTGATCACAATGACTTTAATGTCCTTGTCCTTCTGGCGCACGCGTTTCAAGACTTCAATGCCATTGAGGTCATTGATGGTAATATCCAACAAGATCAAATCCGGCCGGGACACTTCGACCAGAGAAAGAGCTTCAAGGCCGCTGCCGGTGCTGGTGACCGTAAACCCCCTGCGCCCCAGAAAGGATTGCAAAGCGCAACAGGCATCCGCCTCATCTTCCACCAAAAGAATTTTGGGCCGGTTATTGTGCATAATAATTGCAACATTCTAACATAGACTTATCTGATTGCATGATAAAAATTTAGAATCATAGCAAATCTTCAATCAAAGTAACTTGCGGCATGACCGATGGTTTTCGCCCGGATGGCAGGTAATCGTCCACTTCAGCCTTGGCTTTGAGCAAATACAAGGCTTCCTTGCCGCGGTTCTTCTCTAACAGGCTGATGATCCTCTCTTTTAACTTCGGATCATGGACATGCACCATGACCCGTAATTCCCCATATTCCCCATTTTTTAATATCAGCAGAGCACGCATTTTTCTTCACCTCCCTTGTCCTAATAAAAATATAACATAAAATATGACAAAATTCAAA
>JACQQW010000274.1 GCA_016206745.1 Candidatus Omnitrophota bacterium
CCTGGGGCATCCAGTCCATCGTGGTGTTGCCGTCGTCGATGTTCCCCATCTTATGGATGACCCCGGTATAATATAAAATGCGCTCGGTCGTCGTGGTCTTACCCGCGTCGATGTGCGCAATGATGCCGATATTGCGGAACAAGTTTAAAGGGATCGTGTTAGCTGACATAATATGTTATTACCATCTCAAATGGCTGAATGCCCTGTTGGCTTCGGCCATCTTGTGCGTTTCATCGCGTTTCTTGATGGCCGGCCCTTCGTTTTTATAAGCGGACACCAGCTCTTCGGCCAGCTTGATTTCCATGGGCTTGCCCTTTTTATTACGGGCATAATCACGGATCCAGCGCATCGCCAGGGACACGCCGCGGGCCGGGACCACATCGGTCGGCACCTGGTACGTGGCGCCGCCCACACGGCGGCTTTTGACTTCGAGGCGCGGGCGCACATTGTCAACGGCCTTGTTGAGCGCCTTGACCGGACTGTCTTCATTGGTCTTTTCTTTTAAAATATCCAGGGCGCTGTAAACAATGCGCTCGGCGATCGTCTTCTTGCCCTCGGTCATGATGATGGCCACAAAACGCGTGATCAAATCGCTGTTGTACTTGGGGTCTCCGGTTATTTTTCTTTTTTCCGCGCTGTGCCGTCTCATGCTCTACTTGCCTTTTCCTTTTTTGGCCCCGTACTTGGAGCGGGATTTTTTACGGTTGGCGACACCGGAAGCGTCCAAAGTGCCGCGGACGATGTGATAACGCACGCCGGGCAGGTCCTTGACGCGCCCGCCGCGCACCAGCACAATCGAGTGTTCCTGCAAATTATGCCCTTCCCCCGGGATATAGGACGTCACTTCCACTTTATTGGACAAACGCACGCGCGAAATCTTGCGCAGGGCCGAATTCGGTTTTTTCGGCGTCATGGTTTTCACCTGCAGGCAGACCCCGCGGCGCTGCGGGCAACCGGTCAGTGCCGGTGATTTACTGCGCTTGACTTTGAACTTCCGCCTGTGGCGGATGAGCTGCGATATCGTCGGCATATTTTACCATTTCAACTTTCGCGTAATCGGCCATCCCTGTCCCGGCGGGGATGAGATGTCCCACGATGACGTTTTCTTTTAACCCGCGTAAAAGATCAATTTTACCAGACGCGGCCGCTTCTGTCAAGACCCTTGTTGTTTCCTGGAAGCTCGCGGCCGAAATGAAACTCTCCGTCGTCAAAGACACCTTGGTGATCCCCAAAAGCAGCGGGGTCGCCTGCGCCGGTTTGGCCTTTTTCTTTAATGCCGCTTCATTGGCGTTGCGAAATACGGAACGGTCCACCTGGTCGCCCACCAGGAAGTCGGTGCCGCCGGCATCATCGATGCGCACTTTTTTGAGCATCTGCGAAATGATGATCTCGATGTGCTTGTCATTGATGCGCACACCCTGAAGGCGGTACACTTCCTGGACTTCATTGAGCAGATATTCCTGCAAGGCCTTGTCGCCGCTGACGCGCAAAATGTCGTGCGGGACAACCGGGCCGTCGGTCAACTGCTGGCCGGCAAACACATGGTCGCCCTTATAAACGTTGGGATGTTTGCCGTGCGGGATCACGTATTCCCTGGCCATGCCGGTGGATGACTTGATGATGATGGTGCGCAGGCCCTTCTTGTCTTCGCCGAATTCAACGGCACCGTCGATCTCGGAAATGACCGCCGGATCTTTCGGGCGGCGGGCCTCGAACAGTTCGGCCACGCGCGGCAGGCCGCCGGTGATGTCGCGGGTCTTGCTCGCCCCGCGCGGGATCTTGGCGATCAACTCGCCCGCGCCGACAGTGTCCTTGTCATTGACCAGGATGTGGGCGCCGGTGGGGATCGAATAAATCCCGACCACCTCATCTTTATCGTCGGTGATGATGATCTGCGGATGGAATTCCTGCTTGTGTTCGACCACCACGCGCTCGACCACCCCGGTGACCGGGTTTTCTTCGCGGCGATACGTGGTGTCTTCAATCAAGTCCTCAAACGACACTTTACCCCTGGCCTCGGTGATGATGGGGATGGTGTACGGGTCCCAGGTCGCCACAATGGCGCCTTTGGTGATGGCCTGGCCGTCGGCAAAAATCAATGCCGTGCCCTGGGGCAGGGTATGCCGCTCAAATTCACGGCCATATTCATTGTTGATGCTGATGGCCCCATTGCGGTTTAAAACAATATATTCTTTCCCGCGCGATACGGCGCGCAGGGAGTGGTATTTGACGATGCCGTCCTGTTTGACCTTGATGAAGGACTGCTCGATGGTGCGGGACGCGGTGCCGCCGATATGGAACGTGCGCATGGTCAACTGGGTCCCGGGTTCGCCGATGCTCTGGGCCGCGATGGTCCCCACCGCTTCCCCGATTTCCACCATGCGCTGGGTGGCCAGGTTGCGGCCATAACATTTGATGCATACGCCCTGCTTGGTTTCACAGGTCAGCACGGAACGGATGCGGACTTTTTCAATGCCCAGCTGCTCGATCAAATCAGCCTTCTCTTCGGTGATCTGGTCTCCGCTGGCCACGACCTGGCTGTCGGTGACGATGTCCACGATATTGTCCAGGGCCACGCGGCCGACGATGCGTTCCTTCAAAGACACCACCAGCTCATCGCCTTCGGTGATGGCCGCGACCGTGATGCCGTTGACGGTGCCGCAATCAGGCACATTGACCACCACTTCCTGCGCCACATCGACCAGGCGGCGGGTCAAATACCCGGCGTCGGCGGTCTTGAGCGCGGTGTCGGCCAGGCCTTTACGGGCGCCGTGGGTGGAAATAAAATACTCCAGCACCGTCAAACCTTCGCGGAAAGAGGCCGTGATGGGGTTTTCAATGATCTCACCCGACGGTTTGGCCATGAGCCCGCGCATGCCGGAAAGCTGGCGGATCTGCAGCTTGGAACCGCGCGCGCCGGAGTCGGCCATGATATAAACCGGATTGAACTGGTCCATCTTCTTGAACACCAGGTCGGAAATCTGCTCGGTGGTATGGGTCCACACGTCGATGACTTTATTGTAACGCTCACGGCCGGTAATGATGCCCTTGCGGTACTGGTCGTCGACTTTGGCCACTTCCTGCTTGGCCGCGGCAATGATCCTGGACTTGTCTTCGGGGGTGGTCAGGTCCGACATGCCGATGGAAATGCCCGCTTCGGTCGCTTTGGCAAAACCCAGGGCCTTGGCTTCGTCGAGTAATTTCACAGTCTGGTGGTGGCCGAAACGTTTATAGCAATCGGCGATGACCGCGCCGATGCGTTTCTTGTCCAGCAGGTCATTGACAAACCCGTAAGCGGGCGGCAGGATCTCGTTGAAGAACACCCGGCCGACCGTGGTCTCAATAATGGCGGAGGTAATGTTCCCGGCCCCCGCTTCTTTTTTCATTTTATCTTTGGCGTCCGGATGGATGACCAGGGAGGGTTTCTCCTGGCCCCAGACCGGCAGATCCAGGCGCAGCTTGATGCGGCTGTGCAGGTCCACATACCCGTCGAAATGGGCCACTTTGACCTCGTCGATGGAAGCGAACAAATGCCCATCGCCTTTGCCCGAGGCGCGCTCTTTGGTCAAATAATACAGGCCCAGAACAATGTCCTGGGTCGGAGAAACAATGGGACGGCCGTCGGCCGGCGAAAACAAATTATTGACGGACAGCAGCTGTAAACGGCATTCGATCTGCGCTTCCAGGGACAAAGGCACATGCACGGCCATCTGGTCACCGTCGAAATCCGCGTTAAACGCGGTGCAAACCAATGGGTGCAGCTTGATGGCCTTGCCTTCGATGAGGATCGGCTGGAACGCCTGTATGGACAGGCGGTGCAATGTCGGGGCGCGGTTGAGCATGACCGGATGGTCCTGGATGACTTCATCCAGGATGTCCCAGACCTCGATCTTGGCGCGCTCGACCATGCGCTTGGCGCCCTTGATGGTGTGCACAAAACCTTTTTCACGCAACTTGCGGATGATGAACGGTTCAAAAAGCTCCAGGGCCATTTTCTTGGGAAGGCCGCATTGATACAATTTCAAGTCCGGCCCGACCACGATGACGGAACGGCCGGAATAATCCACGCGTTTGCCCAAAAGGTTCATGCGGAAACGCCCCTGCTTGCCTTTGAGCATGTCCGAAAGGGACTTCAAAGGACGGTTGCCGGAACCCAACACCGGGCGGCCATGGCGGCCATTGTCCAATAAAGCGTCCACCGCTTCCTGGAGCATGCGTTTTTCATTGCGGACAATGATTTCAGGGGCGTTTAAGTCGATCAATTTCTTTAAACGGTTATTACGATTGATGACCCGGCGGTATAAATCATTGAGGTCGGAGGTGGCGAAACGGCCCCCTTCCAGCGGCACCAGCGGTCGCAGGTCCGGAGGGATGACCGGCAGCACGTCGAGGACCATCCAGTCGGGATCGTTGCCGGAAACTTTAAAATCTTCGACGATCTTCAGGGTCTTGGCGATTTTTTTGAAATTGGTGCCGTTGGGATTGGCGTCGGCCAAGTCCTTGCGCAATTTTTTGCACAGGGCACTGATGTCCAGGTCCTTTAAAATGTCCCGCACGGCCTCGGCGCCGATCTTGGCCTTAAAGGCCCCGCCATGCGCCACCAGCGCTTCCTGGTATTCGTCCTCGGACAAAAACTGTTTTTTCTTCAGCGTGGTCGCGCCCGGGTCGATGACCACGTATTCCTCATAGTAAATCAATTTTTCCAGGTCCCTTAAACCCACCTGCAAAAGCGCGGCCAGGCGGGAGGGGACCGCTTTGTAAAACCAAATGTGGGTGACCGGGCAGGCCAGCTCGATGTGCCCCATGCGCTCGCGGCGCACCGAGGCGCGGGTGACCAGCACCCCGCAGCGGTCGCAGGTGATCCCCTTGAACTTAATGCCCTTATATTTGCCGCAATTGCATTCCCAGTCGCGGATGGGCCCGAAGATCTTTTCACAGAACAGGCCGTCTTTTCCCGGTTTGAGCGTGCGGTAATTGAGCGTCTCGGCCTTTTTCACCG
>JACQQW010000279.1 GCA_016206745.1 Candidatus Omnitrophota bacterium
GCATCGATTTCATCGATAAAAATGATGCTGCCTTTGCCGGATTTCTTGGCGGCGGTACGGCCCTGCTCAAACAAGTCCCGCACCCGCGAGGCCCCGATCCCGACAAACATTTCCACAAAATCCGAACCGCTCAAGGAAAAAAACGGCACCCCGGCCTCGCCCGCAACCGCCTTGGCCAGCAGGGTCTTTCCCGTCCCCGGAGGGCCCACCAGCAAAACGCCTTTGGGGATCCTTCCTCCCAAACGTTCAAATTTCTTGGGGTCCTTAAGGAATTCAATGACCTCCTGCAGCTCCTCTTTGGCTTCGTCGACACCGGCCACGTCATTAAAGGTGACTTTGCCACCCCCGCCCACCTGGGCCCGGGACTTGCCGAAGGCCCAGATCTTATTGCCCATCTGCGAACCGCGGTAAGACACAAACCAAATCAACGCAAAAATGCCGATAAACGGCACCAATTGAATAAACAACTGGCTCCAAAACAGTTCCGGAGGGACCACCGAAAATTCTTTCACGTTATCACGCATTAATTTGATCAAATCTTCATCCCGCTGGGGGATGCTTAATTTAAATTCCGTGCCGTCTGTGAACACGCCTTTGACCGCATTTTCCGGCCCTTCGGTCAGCTCTAATTTCTTGATCCGGGGGTCATCACGGTTTTCTTTAAGGATCGAATAAAATTCGCTGTATGAAAATGTTTTAGTCTTCAGGGCGTATTTGCTTTCCTGCTGCATCATGATCATAATAAACACCACACCCAACAGGACCCAAAACATAAAATTGCCGTTGGGCCGGCGTTCCTTGGAAGGTCTTTGGGCTGTATTGGAAGGCTGTGCCATGAGTTCTCCTGTTTATGCTATTGTCCCCTCATACCGGGGATTTCCTGTTGGTCACAATTCGATAACGTGCCTGCCGTCCCCTCATACCGGGGACTTCCAAAGGTCGCAAGAGCGGCAGGCCTATTTAACTTCTTGACGGTTTGACTTGACTCCGTTTTCATAGGCGTCGATATAAGCCAAATTACCGTCTTTTTTATATAAACGGACAATGCCGTTGAGTTTTCCATCTTTGTACGTTTCTTCGGTCATCAATTCACCGCTGTTATAATAAGATTTACTGGGGCCATTTTCTTTACCGTTGACAATTTCCCAATCCTGCTTTGGAATGCCATTTTCATAAAATTCTTTCATGGTCCCGCTTTTTATACCGTCTTTAAATGTCACCGTCATCCACAAATACCCCTGCCGCGTGTATTCTTTGGCCACGCCGTCCTTAAGATCGTTCTTATAGTCCCACTCAATCCATAGTTTACCATTATCGTGATATTCCCGGCAATTTCCCTCTTTCTTGCCGGCTTTATAATTGCATTCGCTTTTTAAGCCGCCATTGCTGTGAAACTCCCGCACAATACCGTCGAATTGGTTTTCTTTATAATTGGCCTCAATCAAAAGTTTGCCTTCCGGCGTAAATTTCTTGTTTAAACCCTCGATATTACCGTCTTTAAAATTCATTTCCCATTCAATTTCGCCATTGTTGTAAAACGTCCTGGACAGGCCGTCTTTTTGGTCGAGCTTATAATTCCAGACCGCGTACAAAAACCCATTATCACTGTATTCTTTAGTAACGCCGTCCATATGGTCATCTTCATAATTAATTTCATTTTTCAAAGCGCCGTTCTCTTTATATGCCCGGCTTAAACCGGACAGTTTTCCGTTTTTAAAATTCACGGCCATCTTTAAGCTGCCGTTGGGATAAAAATACTGGTTAAGGCCATCGAACGCGTCATATTTATAGCCTTCAATGCTTTTAAGGATTTCGTTAGGGTAATATTCGCGCGCGCTGCCGTGCAAACGGCCATTGGTATAATTCTTTTCAAAGAACAAAGACCCGTCTTCATAATAGGACTTCATGGCGCCGTTTAACTGCCCATCCTTGTAAGTCCCTACGCTCAATAAATTACCGTTGGGATAATATTCCCGGAACGGCCCGTTCAGTGTTCCGCTGCGGAATGTTTTTTCCGACTTTGGTGCCCCATTGTCGAAAGATTCTTTTACTATGCCGTCCCTATCATCGGCAAAAACAGGCATTGCTAAAGTAATAAATAAAACCATAAATACGGCCATGGTTTGTTTCATAAAGTAAACCCGATATGGTTTTTATTTTTGATGACTTTTACCGATTGAGGCCAATGCACTATGGAACCGGCCGGCCTGGAGTCCATTAAATCTTCCGCCTCTTCTATATGGGAAAAAGTCATCGCTGTCACATCTCCCGTGAGC